>NZ_JBHVUQ010000164.1:0-16646 GCF_042884105.1 Streptomyces sp. NPDC058157 | reverse complement strand
GAGCCCCCAGGGAACGGGCGAAGGGCGGGTAGGGGACCGGCGCCGCAGGCCGTCGCACCCTCCGGGTACGGGAAACGGGCCGGGCCCGGTGCCCCTGAGGGGAACCGGGCCCGGCCCGTAGAGACTGCCGACGGCTACGTCAGTTGTCGTCCTCGTCGATCAGGAAGCCCCGCATGGGCGACGGCGCCTGCTGCATCGGCTGCGGAGCAGCCGGCCGCACCGGAGCCATCGGCTGCGTCATGGCCGGGGACATCTGCTGCTGGCCACCGTAGGACGGCGCGCCGCCCATCGGGGAGGGGCCGCCCATGGGCGAGGGAGCGCCCATCGGGGACGGGGCGCCCATGCCCATCGCGCCGGCCGGAGCCATCGACGGGGACGGCGACGGCGGCAGGGCCGGGCCGGCCGGGGTGCGCGGCGGGGCCAGGGAGTCGTCGGCCTGGGTCTCCAGCTGGCGCAGCTGCGACTCCAGGTAGGACTTCAGACGCGTACGGTACTCGCGCTCGAAGCCCCGCAGGTCCTCGACCTTGCGCTCCAGCGTGGCGCGGGCGGACTCCAGCGAGCCCATCGCGACGCGGTGCTTCTCCTGCGCGTCCCGCTCCAGCGCGTCGGCCTTGGCGCGGGCGTCCCGCTCCAGGCCCTCGGCGCGGCTGCGCGCCTCGCCGACGATCTTGTTGGCCTCGGAGCGGGCCTCCGCGATCGCCTGGTCGGCGGTCTGCTGCGCGAGCGACAGGACGCGGGCGGCGCTGTCGCCACCGGGGCCCTGCTGCGGGAGCTGCGGCTGCTGCATGGGCTGCATCTGCTGGCCCATCGGCTGCATCTGCTGACCCATGGGCTGCATCTGCTGGCCCATCGGCTGGCCGAGCTGGTTCTGGCCGCCCATGGACTGCTGCTGCATCTGCTGCGGCATGGGCTGCTGGCCCATCTGCTGCTGCTGCGGCGCCATCGGGTGCTGGCCGCCCATGGACTGCTGCTGCATGGGGCCGCCCATCGGGCCCGGACCCTGCGGTCCGTGTCCGCCGGGGCCCGGGGGCAGCTGGGGCTGGCCGCCCGGCAGCTGCGGCGGGCCCATCTGCGGCTGCTGCTGCTGCGGCGGGCCGGATATGGCCGCCGGCACGGGGGCGCCGGGGCCGCGCTGGTCCTGGGGTTCGGGCTTGCGCATGTTGGCCTGCTGCTGGCTCTGCGCGGCGGCGCGCGTGGCGGCGGCCAGCTTCGCGCGCAGGTCCTCGTTCTCGCGCAGCAGGCGCGTCAGTTCGGCTTCGACCTCGTCGAGGAAGGCATCGACCTCGTCCTCGTCATAGCCTTCTCGCAGGCGGACGGTCGTGAACTGCTTGTTCCGCACGTCCTCGGGAGTCAGCGGCATGTCTTCTTCACCTCTACGTAGTCGTCGGCAGTCGGCAGGACCGTATCGGGACTGTCCCCGCAGGCGCGGGGGAGCTCATCGTTCACACGCTTCTCGCAGCGGTGCTCACGAAGCTGATGAGGATGTAAACGATGATCATCAGAACGAAGAAGGACAGGTCGAGCGCCACGCCCCCGAGACGCAACGGCGGGATGAACCGCCGAAGGAGTTTGAGCGGTGGATCGGTGACAGTGTAGGTGGCCTCCAGAACGACCACCATCGCCTTGCCGGGTGTCCATGAACGTGCGAACTGGAACACGTAGTCCATGACCAGTCGGAAGATCAGCACGATGAGGAAGCACATCAGCGCGATGTAGACCACCTGCAGTGCGATGCCCATCCCGCGCTTCCCTCTCCCCTGCTCCCGCTCTGTTCCCGGTCCCGTATCTGACGGATCGGTCTAGCTTTGGTTGAAGAACCCGCCCTCCGCGATGCGGGCCTTGTCCTCCGCCGTGACATCGACGTTAGCAGGCGACAGCAGGAACACCTTCTGTGTCACGCGTTCAATACTGCCGTGCAGACCGAAGACGAGGCCGGCCGCGAAGTCGACGAGACGCTTCGCATCGGTGTCGTCCATCTCCGTGAGATTCATGATCACCGGAGTGCCCTCACGGAAGTGTTCCCCGATGGTACGGGCCTCGTTGTAGGTCCGGGGGTGCAGCGTCGTGATGCGGTACGGCTCCCGCTCGGAGACGACCTTGGGCATGATCACGGGGGCGTTCTTCTCCAGGTTGGTGCGGTCAGGTGTGATGGATGCCACGGGGGCAATTCGCGCGGGACGTCCGTTTTCTGACGGAATTGGGAGGGGTTCGCGCGGCGCCGGCGGCTGCACCGCTCGTACCGGTTCGTCCGTTACGGGCGATTGGTGCACGGGCTGCTGTCGCCGCTCCCGCTCCCGGGGGCGCTCGGGCTCCGGCTCGGGCTCGAATTCGTCATCGGGGTCGTACCCCGGGTTGTCGTACCGGTCGTCCTCCACGAGGCCGAGGTAGACCGCCATCTTGCGCATCGCGCCGGCCATTCTCCGAGTCCTCCGCTCTGTGGTGGATCGCCCTGTCGCAGGTGTCGCTGTGTCACCAAAGTCACCAACTGCCCGCGATCCACGTGGTCTGTCCGCTCATCTGCGGAAATGACCATATTTTCTGCTGTGGTCCGACTTTCTTCGCGACGTTACCCGAGCCGGGGTCTCGCGCCGAGTACCGCAGTGCCGACGCGTACATGTGTCGCACCGGCCAGGACGGCCTGTTCCAGGTCGGCGCTCATTCCCGCCGACACCATCGTGGCAGCCGGATGGTCCGCGCGCAGGCCGGATGACAATTCCATCATCCGCTCGAAGGCCGCCTGTTCGCGTCCCGCGTAGCGGCCGGCGAGGGGGGCGACCGTCATGAGACCGTCGATCCGCAACCCCGGCGCGCCGGCGACGAGGTCCGCCAACTCGGCCAGCTGCTCGGGGGCGGCACCGCCCCGGGCCCCGCGCTCGCCCGACTCGGCGTCGAGGGCGATCTGTACGAGGCAGCCGATCTCCCGCTCCTGCGCCACCGCCGCCGCCGAGAGCGCCGAGACGAGCTTCGACCGGTCGACCGACTGCACCACGTGTGCGTATCCCGCCACGGAACGGACCTTGTTCGTCTGCAACTGCCCCACGAAGTGCCAGTTCAACGACAGATCCGCGCAGGCGGCCGCCTTGGGGGCGGCGTCCTGGTCCCGGTTTTCCGCCACATGACGGACTCCCAGGTCCGCCAGCAGGCGTACGTCGGTCGCGGGGTAGGTCTTGGTGACCACGATGAGGGTCACCTCTTCCCGCTTCCGGCCCGCCGCCGCGCAGGCGGACGCGATCCGCTCCTCCACCCGCGCGAGGTTCTCCGCGAGCTCGGACTTACGATCCGTCATAACTCAGTCCAACCAGACATATCCGGCAAGCCGGCCGGTCACCCGGTCGCGGCGGTACGAGAAGTGGTCCCGCGACTCCAGTGTGCAGACCGGGGAGCGGTGGCCGTGCGGCACCCCCGCCTCCGCGAGCTGGGCGTGCACCCCGGCGACCACGTCGACGGCCGGCGTCCCCCAGCTGGTCTCGGCCCACGCGGCCGGCACCACGGCGGCGACCGCCTCCCGCATCTCGGCCGGCACCTCGTAGCAGTGCCCGCAGACGGCGGGTCCAGTACGGGCGACGATCCGCGCGGGGTCGGCGCCCAGGGCCACCATCGCCTCGACGGCGGCGGGCACCACCCCCGCGACCAGCCCGGGCCGCCCGGCGTGGGCGGCCGCGGCGACCCCGGCGACGGGGTCGGCCAGCAGCACGGGGGTGCAGTCGGCGGTGAGCACGGCGAGGGCGAGCCCCCGACGTGCGGTCACCACGGCGTCCACCGAGGGGATGTCCGCGGCGGAGCCCCAGGGCCCGTCGACCACGGCCACGTCCCGCCCGTGCACCTGGTTCATCCAGACCACGAGCTCCGGGTCGACACCCAGCTCCTTCGCGGCGGCCGCCCGGTTCGCGCGAACGGCGGCCGGGTCGTCTCCGACCGCGCCGCCGAGATTGAGCTCCTCGTACGGAACGGCGCTCACCCCGCCCCACCGGTCGGTGAAGGCGAAGTGGGCGCCGCTCTCGTGATGCTGCTCCAGCGTCACTTCAAGAAGTCCGGAACGTCCAGCTCCTCGGCCGGGCTGTCCTGGTAGGGCCGGGCCGTCGGGACCTGCGGCGGGGCCGGCGCGGTCTCGACCGGGATCTCGACCGGGGCCGGGGGCTCCTCGCGCGGGGTCACGGTGCCGAGTCCGCCGAAGGCCGGGCGGACCGGCTCGGGCGCGCGGACCGGCGCGGGGGCCGGCTCCTCGCGCTTGGTGGACGCGGCGCCGATCACGTTGTCCCGGCGGGCGGGGGGCTGGCCCCCGTCGAAGCCGGCCGCGATGACCGTGACGCGGACCTCGTCACCGAGGGCGTCGTCGATGACGGCGCCGAAGATGATGTTCGCCTCGGGGTGCGCGGCCTCGCTCACCAGCTGCGCGGCCTCGTTGATCTCGAAGAGACCGAGGTCCGAGCCGCCGGAGATGGAGAGCAGCACGCCGCGGGCGCCGTCGATGGACGCCTCCAGCAGCGGCGAGGAGATCGCCATCTCGGCCGCGGCCACGGCGCGGTCGTCGCCGCGGGCGGAGCCGATGCCCATCAGGGCCGAGCCGGCCTCGGACATCACGGACTTGACGTCGGCGAAGTCGAGGTTGATCAGGCCCGGGGTGGTGATCAGGTCGGTGATGCCCTGGACGCCGCTGAGCAGGACCTGGTCGGCCGACTTGAAGGCGTCGAGCACCGAGACCTGGCGGTCCGAGATGGACAGCAGGCGGTCGTTGGGGATGACGATGAGGGTGTCGACCTCTTCGCGGAGCTCGGCGATGCCGTCCTCCGCCTGGTTCGCGCGGCGCCGGCCCTCGAAGGTGAACGGCCGGGTGACCACACCGATCGTCAGGGCGCCGAGCGAGCGCGCGATGTTGGCGACGACGGGCGCGCCGCCCGTGCCGGTGCCGCCGCCCTCGCCGGCGGTCACGAAGACCATGTCGGCCCCCTTGAGGACCTCCTCGATCTCCTCGCGGTGGTCCTCTGCCGCCTTGCGGCCGACGGCCGGGTTGGCTCCGGCGCCGAGGCCCCGGGTGAGTTCGCGGCCGACGTCGAGCTTGACGTCGGCGTCGCTCATCAACAGCGCCTGGGCGTCGGTGTTGATGGCGATGAACTCGACGCCCTTGAGACCGACCTCGATCATTCGGTTGATGGCATTGACACCACCGCCGCCGACACCGATGACCTTGATGACTGCGAGGTAGTTCTGCGGTGCTGCCACGTCGAAGGCCTCTCGCCTCGAGTTACGTGTCGCCGCCTCGCGGGCCTGCGGTGCGACGACTGATGCCGAAATGTGGGACGGTCCGTACGCGCCGACCCGAACCCTAACCCTGAAGTTTAGGGTTAGGGATGTGTCTGTTCCTTGGACTCTTCCGAACAGGACACTAAGTCGACAAGTAGCGCGTGTTCAACGAACACGCCGAACCTCCCGTTTTTCTTTTCACCCTATGTGATCACCCGTATCGGTGGCCAACCAGGGTGCGTCGGGCCTCGACCCGACGTCAACTCCCGGACACCGCCGGGGCGGTGGGGACGCTCACGTCGAAGTGGTCGGCTTTGGGCGCGGCCTTCAGCAGGGCGGTCAGCGCCCGGCCTTTGGCCTCACCCAGTTCGCCGCTCCCCCACACCACGGAACGGCCCTTCGTCAGCTCCAGCACGACCGAGTCGAACGACCGTACCTTGACCTGCAACGTCTCCTTCGCGACTGCGTCGGGAAGGCCTCCCGCGATGCCCACCGCCTCCCGCAACAGCCGCTCCTCGTCGAAGCGGCGCGCGCTCGGCGAGCGGTCCGCGGCCATTTCGAGGAGCGGAACGCCGGCGGGTGCTTTCGCAACGGTGTCGAACCGCACACCCTTCGCGTCCACTTCGATGAAGTCCGCGCCCTTTTTGATGAGCAGGACCGGTTTGCGCTCCGTCACTTTCAGCCCGATCCCGTGCGGCCAGGCCCGCACCACATCGACCGAATCGATGCGGGACAGCCGGCCGCGCACCCGGTTCGCGATCTCGTCGGTGTCGACGCTGACCAGGGGCGCGCCGACGGGCACGGCGGCGGCGGCGAGGACCTGCTCGGGGGTGAGCACCCCGGTGCCGGAGGCCGTGACCTTCTCGACGCGCAGCCAGGACGAGCCGTACAGGGCCCAGGTGCCGCCCCCGGCGAGGAGCGCCGCGGCGGCGAGGGTCACCAGCAGGCGGACCCGGCGCGGCCGCCCGCCGCCGGACCCGCGCGGGCCGGTGCCCTTGGGCGACTTGGGCGGCCGGGGCGGTTTGGGCACGCCCGCGCCCTTGCCGCCCCCGCCCGCCCGGCCGGACGCCCCACGCCGTGCCGTCGTCGCTCCGGCCACTCCTGTGCCTCCTGGGTCGGCGGTTACCCGCGTGCGGCCGCGATCGCCTCGTGGACGAGGCCGACGAGGAGCTCGTCGGCGTCCCGGCGGCCGAACTCGGCGGCGGCGCGGGACATCTCGTACAGGCGGTGCGGATCGGACAGCACCGGCAGGACCTGGCCGAGCACCCAGTCGGGCGTCAGCTCCGCGTCGTCGACGAGGAGGCCGCCGCCGGCCTTGACCACCGGCTGGGCGTTGAGCCGCTGTTCGCCGTTGCCGATGGGCAGCGGTACGTAGGCGGCCGGCAGTCCGACGGCGGCGAGTTCGGCGACGGTCATCGCGCCCGCGCGGCACAGCATCATGTCGGCGGCGGCGTACGCGAGGTCCATCCGGTCCACGTACGGTACCGGGACGTAGGGCGGCATCCCGGGCATGTTGTCGACACGCGGCAGTTCGTTCTTCGGGCCGACCGCGTGCAGGATCTGGATCCCGGAGCGCTGGAGGGTCGGCGCGACCTGCTGGATGGTCTCGTTGAGCCGGCGCGCGCCCTGCGAGCCGCCGGAGACCAGCAGCGTGGGCAGGTTGGGGTCGAGGCCGAAGGCGGCCCTGGCCTCGGGGCGGACGGCGGCGCGGTCGAGGGTGGAGATGGCGCGGCGCAGCGGGATGCCCACGTAGCGGGCGCCGCGCAGCTTGCTGTCGGGGGTGGAGACGGCGACGGCGTGCGCGTAGCGGGAGCCGATCTTGTTGGCCAGTCCGGGCCGGGCATTGGCCTCGTGGACGATGATCGGCACCCCGAGCCGCTTGGCGGCGAGGTAGCCGGGCAGGGCCACGTAGCCGCCGAAGCCCACGACCACGTCGGCCTTGGTGCGCACGAGGATCTCCTCGGCGGCCTTGATGGTGCCGCGCAGCCGTCCGGGGACGGTGATCAGCTCCGGGGTGGGCTTGCGGGGCAGCGGTACGGCGGGGATGAGCCCGAGCTCGTAGCCGCGTTCGGGCACGAGGCGGGTCTCGAGGCCGCGCTCCGTGCCGAGGGCGGTGATGCCCACGGTCGGGTCCTGCCTGCGCAGGGCGTCCGCGAGGGCCAGCGCCGGCTCGATGTGGCCGGCGGTCCCCCCACCGGCGAGTACGACATGCACCGAAATTCACCGCTCTCCGGACGGACGCCTCTTGACGCGCCGTCTCATCGACTTCCATATCGGCCCGCTCCGCTTCCGGCCGGCTCCCGGCCGTCGCATCGCGAGCGCCGCGCGCGCCGCCGGCTCCTCCCGCGCGAACGCGATGAGCAGTCCGACCGCGAACATGGTCGGCAGCAGGGCGGACCCCCCGTAGGAGAACAGCGGGAGGGGTACCCCTGCGATCGGCAGCAGACCGAGCACCGCACCGATGTTGATCACGGCCTGGGCCGTGATCCAGGTGGTCACGCCTCCCGCGGCATACCGTACGAAGGAGTCCTCCGTGCGTCCGGCCACGCGGATACCCGCATAGCCTAGAGCCGCGAACAGGGCGAGCACCGACAGCGTCCCCGCCAGGCCCAGTTCCTCACCGGTGATGGCAAAGATGAAGTCGGTATGGGCTTCGGGCAGTTGCCCCCATTTTTCCACACTCGCCCCGAGTCCGGAACCGAACCATCCGCCGGATGCGAGGGCGTAGATCCCGTGGACGCCCTGCCAGCAGAGGTCGTTCCTGCCGGGGTCCGTCGCCCCGAGGCAGGCGAGCCGGTCCATGCGGTGCGGGCTGGTCTTGATGAGCAGTGCGACGATCACACCCGCGAAGCCGAGCACCGCGGCGAACATCCGCGTCGGCGCCCCGGCGAGCCACAACAGGCCGAACAGGACGGCTCCGAGGATCATCGCGGTGCCCATGTCCCCGCCGAGCATGATCAGCCCGAGCAGCAGGAAGGCGACCGGGACCAGCGGCACCAGCAGGTGCTTCCACTGGGTCAGCAGCCCCTTGTCGCCCTTGCGGGCCAGCAGGTCGGCGCCCCACAGGATCAGCGCCAGCTTGCCGAACTCGCTGGGCTGGAGCATGAACGGGCCGCCCAGCGAGATCCAGTTCTGGTTGCCGTTGATGGAGACCCCTATCCCGGGGACCTGGACCAGGACCATCAGGAACAGGGTGCCGGCGAGCACCGGGTAGGACAGCGCGCGGTGCAGCTTGACCGGCATCCGGGAGGCGGCGAACAGCAGGACGCCGCCGATCGCGGCGGCCAGGAACTGCTTCTTGAAGAAGTAGGCGTCTCCCAGGCCCAGCTGGAGGGCCTTGATCATGGACGCCGAGTAGACCATCACCAGGCCGAGCACGGTGATGAGCAGTGAGCTGCCGAAGATCAGGTAATACGCCGTGAGCGGGCGGTCCCAGGCCTTCGTCAACTGCCGCCGCGTACGCCTCAGCCGCTCCAGCGGCCCGCCCCGGGCGGGCCGCTGGGCACCGGGGGCGGGACGTTTGCGGCCCTGCGCCTTGACGGCGGAGGGCCGCCGTCCCGGCAGCATCTGTTTGGCCGGCATCTGTGATCTTCCCCTCCACTCGTACGGGGCGAGCAGCCGGCCGGAGGGAACCTGTCGGGCGCCCTCGGCTAGGCCGTGTCCGCGGCGCTCCCGGAGGCGAGTTCGCGCACCGCGTCGGCGAACGCGTCGCCCCGCTTGTTGTAGTTCGCGAACATGTCCATCGAGGCGCACGCGGGCGCCAGGAGGACGGTGTCTCCGGGTTCCGCGAGCCGGGCCGCTTCCCGGACCGCTGCGAGCATCGCCCCAGTGTCGGTCCGTTCGAGGTCGGTCACCGGGACCTCGGGCGCGTGTCGCGCCAGCGCCTCGGCGATCAGCGCCCGGTCGGCGCCCATCAGGACCACGCCGCGCAGCCGCTTCGCGGACTTCTGCACGAGCTCGTCGAAGGTCGCGCCCTTGGCGAGGCCGCCGGCGATCCAGACGACCGGTTCGAAGGCGGCCAGGGAGGCCTCGGCGGCGTGGGTGTTGGTGGCCTTGGAGTCGTCGACGTAGCGGACCCCGTCGACCTCGTCCACGTACGCCACGCGGTGCGCGTCGGGGCGGAAGTCGCGCAGCCCGTCGCGGACGGCGCGCGGCTCGACGCCGAAGGCGCGGGCCAGGGCCGCCGCGGCGAGGGCGTTGGCGATGTTGTGCGGGGCGGGCGGGTTGACGTCGTCGACGTGCGCCAGCTCCTGGGCGTTCTTCTGCCGGTTCTGCACGAACGCCCGGTCGACGAGGATCCCGTCGACCACGCCGAGCATGGAGGGGCCGGGGGCGCCGAGGGTGAAGCCGATGGCCCGGCAGCCCTCCTCGACGTCGGCCTCCTCGACCAGCCGCTCGGTGGCGGGGTCGGCGACGTTGTAGACGCAGGCGACGGTGTTGCCCTCGTAGATGCGGCCCTTGTCGGCGGCGTACGCCTCCATGGAGCCGTGCCAGTCGAGGTGGTCCGGGGCCAGGTTGAGGACGGCCGCGGAGTGGGCGCGCACGGAGGGCGCCCAGTGCAGCTGGTAGCTGGAGAGCTCGACGGCGAGGACGTCGTACTGCTCCTCGCCGGTCACCACGTCGATGATGGGGGTGCCGATGTTGCCGACGGCGGCGGTCTTCAGACCGGCCGCCCGCAGGATCGAGGCCAGCATCTGGGTGGTGGTGGTCTTGCCGTTGGTGCCGGTGATCGCGAGCCACGGGGCCGCGTTCTCGCCGCGCAGCTGCCAGGCGATCTCGACGTCCCCGACGACCTCCACGCCCGCCGCGGCGGCGGCCGCGAACAGCGGGCTGTCGGGCTTCCAGCCGGGCGAGGTGACGACGAGGTCGGTGCCCTCGGGGAGGGTCTCGGCGTCGCCCAGGCGCACGGTGACGCCCTTGGCCTCGGCCTCCAGCTCGGCCGCGCGGGCCCGGTGGCCCTCGCTGTCGCCGCCGTCGACCACGGTCACTACGGCGCCGAGGCCGGCCAGGGCGCGGGCGGCGCTGATGCCGCTCACGCCGAGGCCGGCGACGGTGATGTTCCGGTCCTGCCAGGGGGTCACTTGTCCGCTGCCCATCCCGCGTAGAAGAGGCCGAGACCCACGATCACGCACATGCCCTGGATGATCCAGAAGCGGACCACGACAAGGACTTCCGACCAGCCCTTGAGTTCGAAGTGGTGCTGGAGCGGGGCCATTCGGAAGACGCGCTTGCCGGTCAGCTTGAAGGAGCCGACCTGGATGACGACCGACATCGTGATGAGCACGAAGAGGCCGCCGAGGAGGGCCATCAGGAACTCCGTGCGGGAGCAGATGGCCAGACCCGCGAGGGCGCCGCCGAGCGCGAGCGAGCCGGTGTCGCCCATGAAGATCTTGGCGGGCGAGGTGTTCCACCACAGGAAGCCGAAGCAGGCTCCCATGAGGGCGGAGGCGACGACCGCGAGGTCCAGCGGGTCGCGGACCTCGAAGCAGGCGTTGGGGTTGGTCAGGGTCACCGCGTTGGCGCAGGACTCCTGGAACTGCCAGACGCCGATGAAGGTGTAGGCGCCGAAGACCATCACGGCGGCACCCGTCGCGAGGCCGTCGAGGCCGTCGGTCAGGTTCACGCCGTTGGACATGGCCAGGATCATGAACAGGGCCCAGACCACGAACAGCACGGGTCCGATGGACCAGCCGAAGTCCGTGACGAACGACAGCTTCTCGGAGGCCGGGGTGAGCCCGCGCGAGTCCTTGAACTGGAGCGCGAGCACCGCGAAGGCGATGCCGACGATCAGCTGGCCGGCCATCTTGGCCTTGGCCCGCAGACCGAGCGAACGGCGCTTGACGATCTTGATGTAGTCGTCGAGGTAGCCGACCAGGCCCATGCCCGCCATCAGGAACAGCACCAGCAGGCCCGAGAAGGACGGCGACTCGCCGGTGATGACCTTCGTCAGGGCGTACGCGATGAGGGTGGCCAGGATGAAGGAGATACCGCCCATGGTGGGCGTGCCCTTCTTGCCCGCGTGGCCGCGGGGGCCGTCGTCGCGGATGAACTGGCCGTAGCCCTTGCGGGCCAGCAGCTTGATCAGCAGCGGGGTGCCGATGACGGTGAGGAACATGCCGATGACACCGGCGAACAGGATCTGCCTCATCGGCCGGCAACCTCGCCCTCGCCCTGGAGCAGCGCCAGCGCCACCCGCTCCAGACCGACCGACCTGGAAGCCTTCACCAGCACGACGTCCCCCGGGCGCAGTTCACTGCGCAACAGGTCGACCGCCGCCTGCGCGTCGGACACGAGCACCGACTCCTCACCCCACGAACCCTCGTTATATGCGCCCAGCTGCAGCCAGGACGCTTCCCTGCCCCCGACTGCCACGAGCCTGCTCACGTTGAGCCGGACGGCGAGCCGCCCCACCGCGTCGTGCTCGGCCAGCGAAGCGTCACCGAGCTCGGCCATGGGACCGAGCACCGCCCACGTGCGTCCCCCGCCCTCCTTGCCGGCGCCGCCCATCGCGGCCAGTGCGCGCAGGGCGGCCCGCATGGATTCGGGGTTCGCGTTGTAGGCGTCGTTGACGATCGTGACGCCGTCCGCCCGCTCGGTGACCTCCATGCGCCACCGGGACAGGGTGCCCGCCCCGGAGAGCGCGGTGGCGATCTCCTCGACCGACATGCCCAGGACATGGGCGACGGCGGCCGCGGCGAGCGCGTTCGACACGTGGTGCTCACCGTACAGGCGCAAGGTCACATCGCTGCACCCGGTCGGTGTGTGGAGTGTGAAGGAGGGCTGTCCCGAGGGGGTCATCCGCACCTCGGTCGCGCGTACGTCCGCGTCCTCGGCCTCGCCGAACAGGACCGTACGGGCCTTCGTACGGGCGGACATCGCGCGCACCAGCAGGTCGTCGGCGTTCAGGACGGCGACCCCGCCCTCGGCCTCGGACGGGAGGGCCTCGACCAGCTCGCCCTTGGCCTGGGCGATGGCCTCCCGGCCGCCGAACTCGCCGATGTGGGCGGTGCCGACGTTCAGCACGAGGCCGATGCGCGGCGGGGTGAGGCCGCAGAGGTAGGCGATGTGCCCGATGCCGCGGGCGCCCATTTCCAGGACCAGGTGCCGGGTTTCGGCGGTGGCCTTCAGCGCCGTGAGCGGCAGGCCGATCTCGTTGTTGAGGGAGCCGGGCGTCCACACGGTGGGCGCGTGGTGCTGGAGCACCTGGGCGATCAGGTCCTTGGTGGAGGTCTTGCCGGCCGAGCCGGTCAGGGCGACCACGTCGGTACCGAGCCGTCCGACGACCGCGCGGGCGAGGGCGCCGAGCGCCTTCTCCACGTCGTCGACCACGATCGCCGGGACGCCGACCGGCCGGGCGGCCAGGACGGCGACGGCGCCGGCGGCGACCGCGCGCCCGGCGTAGTCGTGGCCGTCGACCTGCTCGCCGGCGAAGGCGGCGAAGAGGCTGCCGGGCTCCACCTGGCGGGAGTCGATGACGACCGGGCCGCCGGCCGTCGCGGAGAGGTCCGGTATGTCGTGGGGCCGCCCGCCGGTGATGTCGGCGATCTCGGCGAGGGAGAGGGCGATCACTGGTTCACCTCGGCCTGTCGGGCGCTGAGCTGCTGGTTCTCGATGGCCGCGCGGAGCACGGCGCGGTCGTCGAAGGGGCGGACGACGCCCGCCGTGTCCTGGCCCTGCTCGTGGCCCTTGCCCGCGACGAGGACGGTGTCCCCCGCCTCGGCGCGCGCGACGGCGGCGGCGATGGCCGCGGCCCGGTCCGCGTCGACCAGGACGGTGCCCCGCTCCTCGGCGGGGACGGAGACCGCGCCCTCGAACATCGCGGCGAGGATCCTCAACGGGTCCTCGGAGCGCGGGTTGTCGGAGGTCAGGACGGCGGTGTCGGCGTAGCGGGCCGCGGCGGCGCCCATCGGGCCGCGCTTGGTGGTGTCGCGGTCGCCGCCGCAGCCGAGCACGATGTGCAGCCTGCCGGTGGTGACCTCGCGCAGGGCGCGCAGCACGGACTCGACGGCGTCGGTCTTGTGGGCGTAGTCCACGACGGCCAGGTACGGCTGTCCCGCGTCGACCCGCTCCAGCCGGCCGGGGACGCCGGGGACCGCGGCGACGCCGTCGGCGGCGGTCTGCGGGTCGAGCCCGGCGGCGGCCAGGGTGACGACGGCGGCGACGGTGTTGGCGACGTTGAACGGGCCGGGCAGCGGGGCCTTGGCCCGTACGCGCTGTCCTTCCGGCCCGACCAGGGTCAGGGTGGAGTCCATGTGCCCGCTGACCACGTCCTCGGCGCGCCAGTCGGCGGCCGGGTCGCCGGCGGCGGAGAAGGTGACGACCGGGATCGGCGCCTCCTTGGCGAGGCGGCGGCCGTACTCGTCGTCGATGTTGACCACGCCCAGGCGGGCGCGGCGCTCGGTGAACAGCTGCGCCTTGGCCTGGAAGTAGTCCTCCATGTCGGAGTGGAACTCCATGTGCTCCGGGCTGAGGTTGTTGAAGACGGCGACGTCGAAGACGCAGCCGTCGACCCGGCCCAGCACCAGGGCGTGGCTGGAGACCTCCATGGCGACGGCCTCGACGCCGCGTTCGCGCATGACGGCGAACAGGGCCTGGAGGTCGGTGGCCTCGGGGGTGGTGCGCTCGGACTTGATGCGCTCGTCGCCGATGCGCATCTCGACGGTGCCCACCAGTCCGGTGGCCTTGCCCGCCGCGCGCAGCCCGCCCTCGACGAGGTAGGCGGTGGTGGTCTTGCCGGAGGTGCCGGTGATGCCGAGCTGGAGCAGGGCTTCGCCGGGCCGGCCGTAGATCTCGGCGGCGAGCTCGCCCATGCGGCCGCGCGGGTCCTCGACGGCCAGGACGGGCAGGCCGGTCGCGGCGGCGCGTGCGGCGCCGGCCGGGTCGGTCAGCACGGCGGCGGCGCCGAGGGCGGCCGCCTGGGCCGCGAAGTCGGCGCCGTGCAGCCGGGCGCCGGGCAGGGCCGCGTACAGGTCGCCGGGGCGCACGGCACGGGAGTCGTGCGTGATGCCGGTGATCCGGGCGTCGCCGGACTCGGGCAGGCCCAGCAGGCCGGCCAGCTCGCCCAGGGGGGTCGGGCGGGCGTTCACGGGCCGGGGCGCTCCCGGCGGCGCTGCCGGGGCGTCTTTCTGGGCGGTTCTGGGCTGATCAGCGTGGGGCACGGCGGTGAGCGTACCGGGCGCGGCGGGCCGCTCGCGAAGCGAGGGCCCGTCCTGGGCGGCTTCGGCCGTCTGGTTCCCGGGTTTCGGGGTGATCGTTGTCACTGATGGAGCCTCACGCGTGGGTGGTGGGACGGTCGGTTCTCTGTCAGGGCTGCGGGCTGGGTTGCGCGGTGGGCGGGGCGGCGGCCGGCGGGGCGGAATCGTAGGTCACCGGGAGCCCGGCGGGGGCGGCTCCGGTGGGTGCGACCTGGAGGGTCTTGAGTGCGAACTCCATGACGGTCTTGTAGATCGGGCCGCAGATCTGGCCGCCGAAGTAGCTGCCCTTGGTGGGGTTCTGGATGGCGCAGTAGACGGTGATCCGCGGGTCGTCGGCGGGGGCGAAGCCGGCGAAGGAGGCGGTGTAGCCCTTGTAGCGGCCGGTGGCCGGATCCACCCGGTTGGAGGTGCCGGTCTTGCCGCCGACCCGGTAGCCGGGGATCTTCGCCTTGGTTCCGGTGCCCTCCTGGTCGTCGACCACGGATTCGAGCATCTCGGAGAGGGTCTTGGCGGTCTGCTGGCTGATCACCCGGGTCTTCTCGGGCGCGGGGGCCGGGGTGAAGCGGCCGTCGGGGCCCTTGGTGCCGCGGACCAGGGTCGGGGTGATGCGGACGCCGCCGTTGGCGACGGTGGAGTAGACGGAGGCCGCCTGCATCGCGTTGAGGGACAGGCCCTGGCCGAAGGGGATCGTGTACTGCTGCGAGGTGGACCAGGCCTCCGGCTTGGCGAGGATGCCGCGGGATTCGCCGGGGTAGTTCAGGCCGGTGGGCCGTCCGATGCCGAACCTGTCCAGGTAGGAGTACAGGACCTTGTTGGCCTCGGGCTGGTTGGCGCCGAGCTGGCCGGTGGCCAGGATGGTGCCGATGTTGGAGGACTTGGCGAGGACCCCGTTGAGGGTCAGGTACCAGGTGGGGTGGTCGACGTCGTCCTTGAAGAGGCGGTCGCCGCGGTGCAGCCGGTTGGGCACCTCGACGTGGGTGTCGGGGGCGGCCTTCTTCTCCTCCAGGACGGCGGCCATGGAGATCACCTTGGCGGTGGAGCCGGGCTCGTAGACGTCCTGGAGCGCGGCGTTGCCCATGGCGGCGGACTTGGCCCGGGTCAGGTCGTTGGGGTCGAAGCCGGGGGCGTTGGCCATGGCCAGCACCTCGCCGGTGCGGGTGTCCTGGACGACGACGTAGCCGCGGTCGGCTCCGGACTTCTCGACCTGCTCGGCGATGGCGCTCTGGGCGGCCCACTGGATGTCGCGGTCGATGGTCAGCTCGACGTCCTCGCCGGGCACGGCGGGCTTCTCGTGGGACCCGGCGGTGGGCACGCGGCGGCCGCCGGACTGGGCGTAGGTGATCTCGCCCGCCTTGCCGGCCAGCTTCTTGTCGAGGGCGGACTCCAGGCCGCCGGCGCCCTTGCCCTCCGCGTTGACGTAGCCCAGTATCCCGGCGGCGAGGTCGCCGTTCGGGTACACGCGCTTGCTGCTGTTCTCGTTGAAGACGCCGGCGATGACGTTGGCGCCGGGGCCGTTGTTCCGCTTGTCGGCGGCCGCCTTGTCGGCGAACAGCTTCTTGAGGTCCTTGATCTGGTTCCAGACCTGGGGGGTCTGCCGGCGGGCCAGGACCACGTAGCGGGTGTCCTTGGTCTTCAGCCGGGCGGCGATCTCCTTGGCGTCCTTGCCGAGGATCGGCGCGAGGAGGGCGGCGGCCTGCTCGGGGGCGTCGGGGGCCTTGCTCTCCTGGGGGGTGAACATCTTCGGGTCGGCGGTGATGTCGTACGCGTCGACGCTGGTGGCCAGGGCGACGCCCTTGCGGTCGGTGATCTCCCCGCGCTCGGCCGCCAGGACGTACTTGGCGAAGCGGTTCTCGGTGGCCTTGGCGGAGTACGCGGAGGCGTCGACGGCCTGGACCTGGAGCAGCCGGACGACGAAGACGAGCATCACGAGGGTCAGCGCGACACCGACCAGCCGCAGGCGGGGCTTGGGGCTCCCGAGCCGGATGGTGTGCGGGGCCCGCTGCGCGGGCGTGCGTCCGGTGGTCCGGGGCCGGCCCGGGCCCGGCACCCGGCGCGGGGGCTCCTTGGGGCTCACCAGTGCGCTCCGCAGCGGTGGCTGCGGCTGCACGAGGGGGCCGCGCCCGGCGCGCAGCGCCCGGAACGGGGTCCGGGGCGGAGCCCCGGGGACCGGAGGAAGGGTGGGGCGGGGGCGAGGCCCGCAGCGTGGCGCCG
>NZ_JBHVUQ010000163.1:0-16654 GCF_042884105.1 Streptomyces sp. NPDC058157 | reverse complement strand
CCCCTACCGTCCTTCCGGCCTTTCGAGGTACCCGTCGCCGCCACGGCCCGGGGCGGACGCCCCGGACGCCCCGGACGACGGCGCGAATGCCACGATCGGCGACATCCACTCGATGTCGCCGATCGTGGCATCCGATGCTCGCACGCGATGCTCGGCCCCCGGCCGTGGCGGGCCGGAGCTTCACCGGATCCCGCCGGTTCACTCCCCCAGCGTCGGAACCGCCCGCAGGCGGGCCCCCTGCTGCTGCGGGAACCCGGCGCCGCCGCGCGCCGGCCCGGCCGGCAGGCCCTGCGGGGCGGAGAGCACCAGGGTGATCCGGGTGAGCCCCATGCCGTCGAGCATCCGGCTGGTTTCGGCCACCATCCGGCAGCGCACCAGGCCCCAGCCCGGGTCGGGGTGGCGCACCGTGCGCACCGCGCCGTCCAGTTCGGCGGCCTCCTGCCCGTGCGTGGTCAGCCAGTGCGGGACGCCGTAGCGGTAGGCCGCCTCCATGAACGGGTCACGGGCCACCTCCTGGCGGATGCTGCGCAGCCCCTCGTCGTCCGGGGCGGCCGCCAGCGCGGTGGCGAACTGGGCCAGCAGCGGTACGCACCAGGCCGGTTCGTGGTCCTCCAGCACGGCCGCGGCGTCCGGGTGGAACAGCACGAAGCGCAGGAAGTTGTCGTCCGGCAGGGCCGTGGGGTGCGGTCTCACCGTCTGGAAGAGGCGGTCGAAGGCCGAGTTGGTGAGGGCCACGTCCCAGCGGTGGTCCACCAGGAAGCTCGGGTAGGGCACGGCCTCCATCAGGGCCGCGTAGTCGACCAGGTAGTCGCGCTGGGCCGGGTCCTGGGGCAGCCGGTTCTCCTCGGCCGCGCGCCAGGTGGGCGGCGGGTCCCGGTCGACCATGATCCGGAACAGCCAGAAGCACTGCCGCTCGCTCATCTCCAAGGCCTCGGCCAGGGCGAGGAGTTTGCGGTCCGTCCATTCCTTGACCAGGCCGCGTTCCCAGTTCCCGTACGCGCGTACGCTGATACGCAGGCGCGCCGCGAGGTCTTCCTGGCTCAGGCCCAGTTCTTCGCGGCGTTGGCGCAAAATCTCCTTGCGCCGCTCCGACCGCACTGCGCCACGGGCGGACTCGTCGCCCGTCAGGCGCTCCTCACCGGCTCGGACGAGGCCATCAGACGGGCCCACCGCTGCGAGATGTGGCACCGAGAGCTCCCCCTCCTCAACGGTCTGGATCTTCATTTCCGTGTGGCGATCCTGCTACCGACTTCATTCGAGTGTCAACTATTGTGGCAATTCCAGCCTGGCGACAGCTCATTCGCGCCACAGCTGTGGCAAGTTATGGCTCTCCCAAAACAAACCGGATAGATTCCCTGAGGCCGACCACGTGCCCACTGACCTCGCGCGATCTAGGAGAACCACTGGTGACAGACGGCTTCCCGGCTCCCGTCGCGGTGGCCAACGCGCCCCTGGCGGCAACCGTCACGCGGGTCGCCGAGCTGGCGAACAAAATGGGCCGCGACCCGAACCAGGTTTTCGACCTCCGCCGCCTCTCGGAGGCCTCCGGGGTCCCCACGGACGTGATCAGGTCCCTCCTGGACGGCAGGCGGGCCGGCGAACCCGACCTCCAGGCGCGCTTCCTCCAGCGCCTCGACCTGCTCCGGCGCACCCGGGTGAAACCGAACGGCCGCCGCTACACCCAGCAGGAGATCGCGGACGGCGCCGGGATGTCGCGCCAGCAGGCCGGCGCCCTCATCAACGGCGACCGGCGGCCCACCATGGAGCACTGCGACGCCATCCAGCGCTTCTTCGGGGTACACGCGGGCTTCCTCACCGCCCATGACTCCGACGCCCTCACCGACGCCCTCCAGCGCACCGAGCAGCAGCTCCTCCAGGACTTCGCGGGACGCGAACGGCAGCCCGTACCGGCCGAGGCCGCCGCGGCCGGCGACCCGCTCGCCCGGCTCCTGCAGAACCACGGGGTCCGGGGCATCGCCTGGCGCGCCGCCCAACTGCCCAGTGACAAGCACCGGGACAAGGTGACCGAATGGCTGGACATGCTTCTCGAAAGCGTCAAACCGAACGAATCATGACCCAGTCGAAAGTCTGGATCTGATCCTTGAGTCCTGATCCGGATCCGCGTCGACGGGGAGAACGGTGAGCATAGGCAGAGCGCAGCGGCGATTGTGCGCGGAGCTGGTGTCCGGCATCAAGCTGGCCGGCCCCGTGGAACCCGTGGACCTCTACACCGCCCTCTGCGACGGCATGAGCAGGCACCGGGGCCGCCCGGTGCAGTTCCGGATGGCGGCGTTCCCGCAGGGGACCGCGAGCGGCCTGTGGCTCGACATGGCGGACCGGGACCTGGTCGTGATCGAGGAGCGCACCGCACCGGACCACCAGCTGGTGATCCTGGGCCACGAGCTGTGGCACATGAAGGCCGGCCACTGCAGCCACCACGTCGACGGCGCCGCCGTCGCGGCCCGGCTGCTGACCGACGGGGCCGACCTCGGCGAGACGGTCCGCAGCGTCGCCGCGCGCACCCGCGCCGACGTCCGGGAGGAGACCGAGGCCGAGACCTTCGGCCTCCTCCTCGGCAGCAGATGCCGCACCTGGCTGGCCGGGTCCTCCGGCGGGCGCCCGGCCGGCCGGCGGGACGAGCTGGCGGGACGGATCGAGACCTCCCTCGGCTACCGGGGGCACAGGAACGACCGTTGAAAGGACCGGACTACTACATCCCGGCGGCGGCGATGGCGATCTCCCTCGTCTGCAAGCTGCCGGCCCTGCGCACCAACTGGCGCGATCCGCTCCTGCGGTCGGTCTGCTTCCTGCTCCTCCTCGCCGGCGCGGTCTTCACCTTCGCCGCCCCGCCCACCATCGAGGCCGTCAACCGGTGGACGGGGGTCCCCAACTTCTCCGCCCCCCTCGTCTACTGCCTGATGACGGCCTTCAGCGCCTCCTGCCTGGTCCTGGTGTTCAACTGGCGCGGCGGCCCGGCCGAGGAGATCCGGCACACCTCGATGCGCTGGATCGCCGGCTACTCCGTGGTCATCACCGCCATCGTCGTCCTGTTCGCCCTCGGGTCGGCCCCCGTCGAGCGGCTGCGCGACTTCGACACGTACTACGCGAACACCCCCTACATCCGGCTGATGATCGCCTCCTACCTGCTGGCGCACAACGTGGCCGTGATGATGATGGTCTCGATGTGCTGGCGCTGGTCCCTCCAGGTCTGCGGCTGGCTCCGGGCCGGGCTGCTGATCATCGTCTCGGGCTACGCCATCAGCCTGGCCTACGACGCCGCGAAGATGTCGGCGGTCGCCGCCCGCTGGGTCGGCCACGACCTGGACTTCCTGAGCACGTTCGTCGCCCCGCCGCTGGCCTCCGCCGGCGCGCTGGTCAGCTCGGTGGGCTTCGTGCTGCCCCTGCTCTACCAGCGGGTGTCCGACAGCTGGCGGACCTGGAGCACCTACCGGCACCTGGGCGCGCTGTGGCACGAGGTGCAGAGCACCGCCCCGGCCGACACGCCGGGGGTGCGGATGTCCTGGTGGTCCCCGGCCGAGATCCGGGTGATCCAGCGGGAGTCCGACATCCACGACGGGTTCCTGAGGCTGGGCCCCTGCTTCGACCGGCGCCACCGCGACACCGCCTACGCACGGGCCGTGCTGGCCGGGGCGGACGAGGAGACGGCCCGCGCGGTCGCGGACGCGGCGATGGTGGCGGCCGCCGTGCTGGTCTGCGCCGCCGACCCGCGGGCGGTGGCCGGGACCGAGGAGGAGGAAGCGGACGCGGACCGGGTGCTCGTCACCGCCGACGGGCCGCGCGACCTCGTCCGGATCTCGCACGCGCTGCGGCACTCGCCGCTGGTGGCCGCCGCCCGGCGGCAGGCGGCCCCGGCGGGCTGAGCCCGCCGGGGCCGGGGCGCGGAGCCGGGGGCCACCAGACACCCCCCAGGGGTACCTCAGCGGGACGCCGTCACCGACAGGGCCGGGAACAGGTCCTGGAAGGCGCCCGCGGAGTCGGTGCCGTCCCGCCCGTAGGGGGCGTCGAAGCTCCACACCATGAACAGCAGGAACACGATCAGGGCGCTGAAGAGACCCGCCAGCAGCAGTTCGCGGCCCGAGCGCCGGATCTGCAGGGTGAAGATCAGCCCGATGGTGACGACACCGCCCACCAGCAGCCCGAACCAGACCACGCCCGGCAGGGTGGACTCGTCGCTCTGCGTGCGCGAGTGCCGGGCGTCGTCGGCGGCCGCGATCTGGTCGAGCAGCGGCTGGTAGGCCTGCGCCTGGAGCTCGTTGGCGGGGCTCTGGTGGGTGACGTCGGTGCGCAGCTTGCCGAGCAGCTGGGCGCCCTCGGGGGAGGCCCCCTGGCCGGCGACCAGGCGCGGCCAGTCGACGTTGACGGTGTGCGAGACGTACGCGTCCACCTCGCCGCGGATCCGGTCGCGGACGGGCGCCGGGTAGACGTCGGCCCGCTGGGTCACCTCGTACAGCGACTGGGCCTCGCGGCGCACGCTGTCCTCGGCGGCGCCGCGCGCCTCCCAGACCCCCGCGATGGCGAGGCCCAGGACGATCGCGTAGACCACGCCGACCATCATCGTCATGTACTCGATGACGTCGGGGGTTTCGCTGGTGTCCTCGTCGTCCGCGACCCGGCGGTGCCGGATCGCGGTCATGGCGAGGACGAGGGCGCAGACGAGCGCCATGGCGATGGCCAGGACCAGCCATTCGGACACGAGGGGTCTCCCGTTCGTGGATGCGTCGGTGTGCCGGCGGTTCGGAGCCGCTCGGAGCCGCGGTGCGGCGGTGTCTCAGGAGGCCGCGCCGCGGCTCTTGGAGCGGGGGCGCAGCGCGGCGGCGGCGAGCACGGCCGGGGTGGTGACGACCACCATCAGCATCACGGTGCTCAGTCCGTTCGGGCCGCGCCGCTCCAGGGCCACGGAGCGGTACGGGCGCACGTGGAAGGCGTGCGCCGGCGCGGCGGCCCCGGGCCCGGCCGGACCGGAAGCTGCGGCCGGCGCCGCCTGCGCGCCCGGCGGCGACGCCGGCGGAGCAGGGGCCGGCTGCGCGAAGCCGTCCGGGGCCGGGGGCCCGGGTTCCGGGGTCCCGGGCAGGCCCGGCGCCTCGCCGGGGTGGCGCACGGCGGGCCGTTCGGCGCCGGGCACCCGTACCCGTACGGCGGGCGGGACCACGGCCGGGCCGCCCGGCCGGGCCACGGGCGGCGGGGGCATGGCCGGCCGTGCGGGCCGCCCGGCCGGGACGCAGATGTCGACCCGGGCCCCACTGCCGTGACCGTCGCCGGCGACCGCCACGTGGCCGTGCAGCGGGCAGAGCGCGGCCACCATGCCCGCCCCGGCGTAGTACTGCCAAGCCGTCACCGCGGTCCTCCGATTCGGCAGCCGACACGAGGGTTACGGCTGAAGAAACGATCAAGGGCCCGGTTCGACACGCGCCGGACGGGTCAAGATCCTTGTCCGAGGGGTGACTTCGGGCCCCTCCGGTGACGCGTGCGGCCCGCGCCGCCCGGCTCCGCTCACCCTGACGGACCACTCCGGCTCCGCACCCGCCGCCGCCCCGGCCCATGCTCGGAGGAACGGGTTCGCGGCTCGGCCGAGGGACGGTGGCGCAGGTGGCAGACGGCGGGCGGGGTCCGGCGGGAGCGCACCGGTGACGGCGCCCCCGGCCGGCGCCCCGGAACAGGAGGGCGCGGCCCCCGCCCGGGGCCTGCGCTTCCCCAGTGCCCTGACCATCCTGGCCCTGGTCACGGTCGCGATCTGGCTGCTGGCCTTCCTGATCCCGGCGGGCCGGTACGACCGGAACGCCGACGGCGCCCCGCTCGCCGGCACCTACCACCGGGTGGAGGGCGGCCGGAGCCTCACCGACCGCCTGGACGACCTCTTCCTGGCCCCCGTCAACGGGCTCTACGGCATCCAGGACCCCGCCACCCACGAGGTCGGCCCGAGCCTGACGGGCGCCCTGTACGGCAGTGCCGGGGTGTTCCTGTTCGTCCTGGCCATCGGCGCGTTCATCACCGTCGTCTTCGAAACGGGCGCCCTCGACCGGGGCATCGCCCGCCTCGCGCACCGGCTGCGCGAGCGCGGGGCCCTGCTGATCGCCGCGGTGATGGTGGTCTTCTCCGTCCTCGGCACCGTCGAGGGCTTCGCCGAGGAGACGCTCGGCTTCTACGGGCTGCTGGTGCCGATGATGCTGGCGCTCGGCTACGACCGGCTGGTGGCGGTCGGCGCCTCGATCCTGGGCGCCGGCATCGGCGTGCTCTGCTCCACCGTCAACCCCTTCGCCACCGGCGTGGCCTCCTCGGCGGCCGGGATCTCGCTGGGCGACGGCATCGTGCTGCGCTTCGCCATGTGGGTGGTGCTCACCGCCGTCACCGTCCTCTACGTCATCCGCTACGCGCGGCGCGTCCAGCGCGACCCGGACCGGTCCCTGTGCGGGTTCCTCCCCGGCGACCTGGACCGCAAGGCGGAGGCCGACGCGGACGCGGAGCCGCGGCTGACGCGGCTGCACCAGGCGGTGCTGGTGCTGCTCGTCCTGGTCTTCGCCTTCATGATCTTCTCGGTGGTGCCGTGGTCGAGCGCGCTGACCGGGAAGGCGGACGCCACCCCGTACGCCTGGGAGCTGGGCTGGTCCTTCCCGCAGCTGTCGGCGCTGTTCCTGTGCGCGGCGGTGCTGGTGGGGCTGGTGGCGCGGATGGGCGAGGCGAGGCTCAGCTCGACGATCATCCGGGGCGCCGCCGACTTCGTCTCCCCGGCCCTGGTGATCATGCTGGCGCGCGGGGTCACCGTGATCATGAACAACGCGCGGATCACCGACACCGTCCTCCACTCCATTGAGGGCGCGGTGAAGGGGACCTCCTCCGGACTCTTCGCGGTGATCGTCTTCCTGGTCAACCTGCCGCTGGCCTTCCTGATCCCCTCCACCTCCGGCCACGCGACCCTGGCCATGCCCATCCTCGCCCCGCTGGCCGACTTCGCGGGGGTCTCCCGGGCGGTGGTGGTGACCGCCTGGCAGGCGGCCAGCGGCTGGATGAACCTCTGGGTCCCGACGACGGCCGTCACGATCGGCGGCGTCGCCCTCGCGAAGGTCGGCTACGACACCTACCTGCGCTTCGTCTGGCCGCTGCTCGCCGTGCTGCTGGTGCTGATCTGCGGGTTCGTGGCGCTGGGCGCGGCCATGTGACGGCCCGTCGGGCACGGGTGCCGGTCGCCTAGGCTGGTCCCCGTGCCCGGATCCACCGCCCCGCCCCCGCCCCCGCCCGCGTCCTTCGAACCGCCCGTCGCGGTCTGGCGGTCGCTGCGGCGGCCGCTGCGGTTCCTCGGGTCCTGGTGGCCCTGGCGGTGCTGGGCGTACCTCGGCAGCGGGTTCGCGCTCGGGTACGGGGTGCTGTGCGTGCTGGCGCTGCTCCTCGGCCTCGGGGTGCTGCTGGCGGTCGCCGGGATCGGGCTGGTGCTGCTGGCCGGGGCCCTGGCCGGGGCGGTGCCCCTCGGGGAGCTGGAGCGGCGGCGGCTGCGGTGGGTCGAACCGGAACCCGTCGCGGATCCGCACACCTCGCTCGCCGGCGCCGGAGCGGGGGCCTGGCTGCGGACGCGGCTGCGGGAGCGGGCCACCTGGCGGGAGTTCGGGTACGCCGTGCTGTTCGGGCTGGTCTTCGGGGCGGCCGGGTTCGGGGTGCTGGCCCTGGTGGCCCTCTCGCTGATGCTCGTGGCCTCCCCCGTGATCGTGTGGGCGCTCGCCCCGGAGCCGGTGATGCTGATACCCGGCGAAGCGGTGGCCGGCCCCCTGGAGGCCCTCGGCGGCACCGCCGTCGGCCTCGCCGGACTGGCCCTCGCCGCGTACGCCGCCGCGCTGGTGACCGGGGTGCAGGTGCGGACGGCCCGGCTGCTGCTCGGGCCGCGCGAGGAGGACGCCCGGGTCCTGGAGCTGACCCGCTCCCGGGTCCGGCTGGTGGAGGCCTTCGAGGCGGAGCGGCGCCGCATCGAACGGGACCTGCACGACGGGGCCCAGCAGCAACTCGTCGCCCTCAGCATGACGCTGGGCCTCGCCGAGCTGGAGCTGCGGGGGACCCCCGGCGCCGACGGGGCCGCCGCCCTGGTGCGCCGGGGGCGCGACGAGGCCAAGCTGGCCCTGGCCCAACTGCGGGACCTCGTACGGGGGATGCACCCCCAGGTGCTGACCGACCACGGGCTGGCCGCGGCCGTCGCCGAGGTCGCGCTGCGCCATCCGGTGCCGGTCACGGTGGACCTGGAGGTGCCCCGGCTGCCCGAGACGGTCGAGGTCACCGCGTACTTCACCGTCACCGAGGCCCTCGCCAACGCGGCCAAGCACAGCGGGGCCTCGCGGGTCCGCGTCGCCGGTAGGGTCGAGGACGGCCGGCTCACCCTCACCGTCACGGACGACGGCCGCGGCGGGGCCGATCCCGGCGCGGGGGCGGGCCTGGCGGGGCTCGCGGACAGGGTGGCGATGTTGCGGGGAAGGCTGACGGTGAGCAGTCCGGTCGGCGGGCCGACACGGCTGCGGGTGGAGGTGCCGTGCTCCGGGTGATCCTGGCCGAGGACTCCGTCCTGCTGCGCGCGGGCCTGACGGAGCTGCTGACCCTCGGCGGCCACCGGGTCCTCGCCGCCGTCGGCGACGCCCCCGCCCTGCTGCGGGCGGTGGAGGCCGAGCGGCCCGACGTGGTGGTGACGGACGTGCGGATGCCGCCCGGGCTGCGCGACGAGGGGCTGCGGGCCGCGCTCGCCCTGCGCTCCGCCGACCCCTCGCTGCCGGTCCTGGTGCTGTCGCAGTACGTGGCCACCGCCTACGCCACGCAGCTGTTCACCGGCGGTCCGGCGGCCGGGCTGGGCTACCTGCTCAAGGACCGGGTCGGTGAGGTCGAGGAGTTCCTCGACGCCCTGCGGCGGGTGCACGAGGGGCAGACCGTCATCGACCCCGAGGTGGTCCGCGTCCTGCTGGCGTCCCGGCCGGCGGACGACCCCCTCGACCGGCTCACCCCGCGCGAACGCGAGGTGCTGGCCCTGATGGCGGAGGGGCTCAACAACCAGGCCCTGGCGGCACGGCTGTTCGTCACCGAAGCCTCCGTGGTCAAGCATGCGGGCAGCATCTTCACGAAACTGGACCTGGACCCCACCGAGGGCAACCGCCGCGTCCTGGCCGTCCTCGCCCACCTGCGCCGCACGGGCGGACGGAGCGCCGCGGACTGACCTCCCGCCGCCCGTCCCGCCCGGCGCGCGGGCCTGACCTGCGGGTGTTCAGACCGGCGGGACGGCTACTAGGGTCGCAGGGTGGCGAAGAACGATGCGATGCCCCCCGCGCCCGGCGGACCGGGACCGGACGGACCGGACGGACCGGACGAGGACGAGTGGAACGTGGTCCTCGACGAGGACTTCGTCCGCGGTGCCTCGATCCACGAGTCCGCCGCCACGGGGCGCAGCCGGACGTGGCCGCTCGTCCTCGGCCTGTTCCTGCTGATGGGCCTCCTGGCCCTGGTCACGCTGGAGATGTCGGACCCCGCCGACGAGGAGCGCGTGACCGCCAGGCCGAGGCGGACCCCCGCCGCCACCGCGACCCCCGCCCCGGCGGCCCCGGCCGCTCCGGCCGCGGGCCGGCCGATGGTCCCGCTGGCCGAGGTGTTCCCGGCCGAGGTCGCGGACGGCTCCGGCTCCGCCTTCACCCGGGTCGACGCGAAGGTGCTGGGCTCCTGCACCGAACCGGACTCCGTCGGCCCGCGCCTCGCCGCGATGATCACCGAGGGCAAGGGCTGCGTCGGCGAGCAGGTCGCCCTCTACCAGGACGCCGAGGACAACCGGTTCGGCCTCGCCGTCTTCACCCTGGCGGACCCCCAGGACACGCTGAGGGTGGTGACCGGGCTGACGACGGCCTACGAGGACCACCAGGTCGGCGTGCCGGTCCCGTCGGCCGCGTCCGGCCTGCCCCTCCCGGGGCCCGGGACCGGACGCGTGCAGTCCTTCACGGGCGCCGGCCGGGTCGCGGTCGTCGGGCTCGGGCAGTGGTCCGACGGCCGGGACGCCGACCTCCGGCGGCTGGCCGACCGGCTGGGGCCGCTCCAGGAAGCGGTCGGCCGGAACGTGGACCGCTACGAGGCCGCCACCGCGCCCTGACCCCGCGCCCCCGACCGGGCCACCACCCGCGAGGGCGCGGCCCCCGCCGGGGCGGCCGAGCGGGCCCACGCCACCAGCAGCACCGGCAGCGCCAGGTAGCCGAACCGGCCCGCCGGGGCCAGCAGGAAGGCCAGGGTCAGCCCCAGCGCGAGCCGGTCCGCCGCGGCCACCACCGTGCGCGGCGGGCGCACCCACAGCGAGAGGGCCACCCCCAGCCCGCCCAGCGCCAGCAGGCCCACCGTCAGGTACCAGCCCCACGGCCCGAGCCCCGCCAGCAGGTGCCCCGGCAGCGGGCTGCCCGCCGGGGTCGCCACCTCCGCGCGGCCCGTCGGGAAGGCGAACACCTGCCGCCACAGCTCCGCCGGCTGGAGCAGGGCGCCCGGCAGCACCAGGGCGGCCGTGACCGCCCCCGCCGCCCCCGCGCAGCGGAGCGCCGCCCGGGCGCCGCCGCGGGCTCCGAGGAGGGCCGCCGCCACCGCCACCGCGGGCAGCGCGGTCCACTTCAGGGCGCACGCCGCCCCCAGCGCCGCCCCGGCCAGGGCGGGGCGGCCCGAGGCGGCCGCCGCGAGGGCGAGGCAGCACAGGCCCGCCAGCGGCAGGTCCACCCCGCTCACCGCCAGCGGAAGTGCCACCACCGGCGAAGCCACCAGCAGCGGGAGCAGGGGCGAAGGGGCCGCGCCGAGGAGGCGGCGGCCGGCCCACATGCCGCCGAACAGGGCGGCGGCGCACCAGATGCGGGCGTCGCCCAGCAGTCGGACCGCCCCTCCCCCGCCCCCGCCGAAGGCGCCGCCGAGCAGGGCGCGGGGGACGCCGAGGAGGGACATGGCCGGGAGGTAGGGGGTGTACTCCCCGACCCCGGCGGGGTGGTCGACGTACGTCTTCCCGGTGTCGAGGAGGAGCCGCCCGGAGCGTTCGATCACGCCGACCTCGGACTGCCCCTGCCCGGTCAGGACCAGGTACAGGAGGGGGACGGCGACGGCGCCCAGCAGGGCCGCGCCGAGCGCCTCCCGGCGCCGGCCGAGGGCGGTGGCCGCGGCGGCGGCGAGGTATCCGGCGGCCGCGCACCAGCCCCACAGCCGGTGCGGGGCCAGGGTGGAGAACAGCGGGAAGGACAGGGCCCACACGGCGGCCAGCAGCCAGCCGGCGGTCCACCGGACGGTAGGGGAAGGGGTCATGGACCCATTCCAGCCGCGCGGCCCCGGCCGGGTCTGCACGCCTGGGCGGAGCTTTCACGGTGGGGTTTCCCCTACCCCGGGCGTCCGGCCGGACGCGCCGAAGGGCGCGGCCCCGGACGGGGTCGCGCCCTTCGGGCGGGGTTCGGGCGGGGACTCAGGCCTCCGGGGAGCCGCCGAAGCGCTCGCGGTAGGACTCCAGGTCCTCCTCGGTGACCCGGGCGAACAGCACCGGCGGCACGGTGAACGGGGTCCCGGCGGGGACCGCGTCCAGCGCCTTCGCCTGCTCCGGGGTCACCCAGGTCGCGGTGTCGCCGGGCAGGTCGAACGCGGTGCGCATGGCGCGCGCCGAGGCCGGGATGAACGGCTCGGAGACCACCGAGTAGAGGTGGATGAGGTTCATCGCGGTGCGCAGGGTCAGCGCGGCGGCCTCCAGGTCGGTCTTGACCTCCAGCCAGGGGGCCTTCTCGTCCAGGTAGGCGTTGCCCGCGGACCACAGGGCGCGCAGGGCGGCGGCGGCCTTGCGGTACTGGAGGGTCTCCATGTGGCCCTCGTACTCGGCGAGCAGCTCGGCGATCTGCTCGCCCAGCTTCGCCTCGGCCTCGCCGGCCGGGCTGCCGGCCGGGACCTCGTCGCCGAACTTCTTGCGGGAGAAGGTCAGGACGCGGTTGACGAAGTTGCCGAGGGTGCCGCCGAGGTCCTTGTTGACCGTGGCCGCGAAGTGCTCCCAGGTGAACGAGGAGTCGTCGGACTCGGGGGCGTTGGCGATCAGGAAGTAGCGCCAGAAGTCGGCCGGGAGGATCTCCAGCGCCTGGTCGGTGAAGACGCCGCGCTTCTGCGAGGTGGAGAACTTGCCGCCGTAGTACGTCAGCCAGTTGAAGGCCTTGACGTAGTCGACCATCTTCCAGGGCTCGCGGGTGCCGAGCTCGGTGGCCGGGAACATCACCGTGTGGAACGGGACGTTGTCCTTGGCCATGAACTGGGTGTAGCGGACGTCCTCGGCCTCGAACCACCAGGCCTTGTGGTCGCGGTTCGCCGGGTCGGCGTCGGCCCACTCCTTGGTGGAGGCGATGTACTCGATCGGCGCGTCGAACCAGACGTAGAAGACCTTGCCCTCGGCGGCCAGTTCGGGCCAGGTGTCGGCCGGGACCGGGACGCCCCAGTCGAGGTCGCGGGTGATGGCGCGGTCGTGCAGGCCCTCGGTCAGCCACTTGCGGGCGATGGAGGACGCCAGCTGCGGCCACTCCTCCTCGTGGCGCGCGACCCAGGCCTCGACCTCGTGCTGGAGCTTGGACTGGAGGAGGAAGAGGTGCTTGGTCTCGCGGACCTCCAGCTCGGTGGAGCCGGAGATGGCCGAGCGGGGCTCGATCAGGTCCGTGGGGTCGAGGACGCGGGTGCAGTTCTCGCACTGGTCGCCGCGGGCCTTGTCGTAGCCGCAGTGCGGGCAGGTGCCCTCGACGTAGCGGTCCGGCAGGAAGCGGCCGTCGGCGGGCGAGTACACCTGCCGGATCGCGCGCTCCTCGATGAAGCCGTTCGCCTGGAGCTGCCGCGCGAAGTGCTGGGTGATCTCGGCGTTCTGCGCGGAGGAGCTGCGGCCGAAGTGGTCGAAGGACAGCTCGAAGCCGTCGTAGACCGCCTTCTGGGCGTCGTGGGCCTGCGCGCAGAACTCGGCGACCGAGATCCCGGCCTCCTTGGCGGCGAGTTCGGCAGGGGTGCCGTGCTCGTCGGTGGCGCAGATGTACAGGACGTCGTGGCCGCGCTGGCGGAGGTACCGGGAGTACACATCCGCCGGAAGCATCGACCCGACCATGTTGCCCAGGTGCTTGATCCCGTTGATGTAGGGAAGCGCGCTGGTGATCAGGTGTCGAGCCATCCTCGGATGCTCCATTTCAGTTCATTTCTACGGATCCATGCGGCGGCGGCCCCCCTCGGACCTGCCGTGGGCGTGCCCTGCCGCATACGCATGGTGAGGCGGTTCATCGTATCGAACCGCGGGCGCGGACCCCGACCGGTATCCGGAGGGCGGACGCCGGGGCCCGGCATGCGCCTCGGCATATGCGTACGTACCGACCGGCCCTCCGCGTGATCGGGAACGCTCACCAACCGGTCACCGCCCGACGTAATCCCTTCAGCTTCCTCATCCACGCCCCCCGAGTGCGCCGGTGGTGCTCTCATGGACCGGCACCAGGGGATGAGGTGGGGAACGGTGAACGATGGCGGACCGGAGGAGTCCGGCGGGGCCGTGGGACTGCCCAGCCGGCGGCGGCAGCCGACGCCCATGAGCCAGTGGAACCCGACCGCGCGCCTGTCGTACTGGGCCTTCCACAGCAACCGGCGGCCCGCGTACATGCGCTTCGCGTACCTCCAGCTCGGCTCCGACGCGGACGCCGAGGACGCGGTGGACGCCACCTTCGACTCGATCATGCACGAATGGCTCCGCATGCTGCACATGGACCGCCTCGACGCCTACGCCTGGACCGTGCTGAAACAGCGCATCGTCGACTGGCAGCGGCGTCGCGACCCCCGGCTGCGCCGGCCCGAGCCGATGGACATCAGCGCCTTCGAGGCGGCCCTCAAGGAGGCCCATCCCGACCAGTACGAGGTACTGACCGACACCATCCGCTTCTACCAGGCCGTCTCCCGCCTCGCCGAGCGCCAGCGGGACACCGTGATGCTGCGTTACGGGCTCCGGTGCACCCCGGGCGAGGCCGCCGCCGTGATGGGCGTCGACGAGGCCACCGTCCGCTCGCAGCTCGGCCAGGCCCACCGGCGCCTCGCGCGGCTGCTCGACGCCGCCCCCGAATCATGACCGCCGCCGACGACGACCGCACCGGGGCGGACGGGACGGACGGGAGCCGCGCCGCGGGCCGGCGCCCCCTGTCCGAGTTCCTGCTGCGCGCGGGCGTGCGCGACCGCTACCCGCACTACGACCTCGGCGCCGCCGAGGCCCGCCTGCTGCGCATCCCCCGCGCCTCGGGCGCCCCGGCCGCCCCGGCCGGCCGCAACCGGCGGCGACCCTTCGGCTGGGCCGACCCGGCCCGGGACCGCCCGCTGGACTCCGAGCGGGCCCGCCGGGACCTGAAGGCCGCCTGCCTGGCCGTGGTCTGCGATCCGCACGCGCGCAGCGACCTCGACCGCTTCGTGGACGAGGACGGCGGCCACTCCGACCTGCCCGGAGCGCTCGTCTTCGGCTGCCTGCTGCACCTGGCGGGGCTGCGCGAGGGCGCCCGGTTCTGGTGGCAGTTCGCCGCCGGCTCGGGCAGCGCCCGCACCGCCCCCGCCGCGTACTGCCTGTTCCTGGACCACTCCCGGCGCGGGGAGCACCACGACGCCCGCCTCTGGGCCCGCGAGCTGTGCCGCCGCGGCTTCCGGCCCGGGGGCCGCCGGGAGCTGCGCGAGGTCCGGCTGTGCGCGCAGGCGGCCGTCCTGCGGTACGTCGTCCAGTGCGACGATCCCGATCTGGGCCCGGTGCCGCTGCCCGGGCCGGAGCTTCCCGGGGTGCTGGCCGCGTTCCTGGCGCCGCCCGCGCTCCCGGTGCGCCGGCCACGCCCCGCCGCGGGCCCGCTGCGCCACCCCGCGCTGACCGCGGCCGCCCGGGGGACGGCGGTGCGGTCCGACACCGGCGGGGCCCTGGCGCAGGCGCGCCGCGCGCTGGACGTCGTCCGGGTCCTGGAGCGGCACCCGCTGGGGGTGCGCGCCGGGCAGCTCGCGCGGGGGGCCGGGCTGACGGAGGCGGCGCTGCGGCCGCTGCTGTCGATGCTGTGCGAGGAGGAGTACGCGTACCGCCCCGGCGCCGGGGTGTACGCGCCCGGCCCGGCCCTGGACCGGCTCGCGGCCCCGGGCGGCGGCGGTCTGGCGGGGCAGCTCCAGCGCACCCTGGCGCTGGCGCGCGACAGCGCGGGCGCCGCCGTCTACCTCAGCCGGTACGCGGAGGGCGAGGTCAGGATCACCCAGATGGCGGACGGGCCGGGGGCCCCGCCGGTACGGGAGTGGGTGGACTTCAAGGCCGCCGCGCACGCCAGCGCGGTCGGCAAGTGCCTGCTGACCCAGCTCGACCACGAGGTCCGGGCCGACCACGTGGCCCGCCACCGCCCGGCCCGGCTCACCCCGCACACCATCACCGACAGCCGGGTCCTGTTCAGCGCCCTCGACTCGGTGGCCCCCGGGGCCCCGGTCTTCGACCTGCGCGAGTACTCCCCCGGGGTCGTCTGCTCGGCGGTGCCCATCGCCACGGGCGGCGCCGCCGGCAGCCTGGCCCTCTCCCTGCCCGCCGCCCACGCCCACCGCCTGCACGAGGCCACGCGGGCCCTGCGCCGCAAGGCGGTGCCGGTGCTGCTGGCGCTGCTGCTGTCGGGCGCCATCCCGCCGGACGCCCCGGCGCAGGCCCCGCCCGCCCCGGACGCCGCCCCGGCCCCGGAGACCCTGCGCCACCTGGGCCGGCTGTTCCGGACCCCGCTGACCCGGTTCGCGGCGCCGGCCGCCGGCCCGCACCTGGTCAGCGACTCCGCCTCCGGGGCGGCGTACCTGTTCGGCACCGACCCGGAGGGCGACGGCCCACGCCTGGCGCTGCCGCAGACCCTGGGCCCGCTGGCCCCGGGCAGCCTCCCGGCCCAGGAGGGGCTGGTGGTCCTGGGCACCGGCTGACGGGCGGGTCAGCCTCCGGGGACGAAGGAGTCCAGGGCCGTGTCGAAGTAGCCCCGGGCCTGGGCGAGGCGGCCGACGGGGGCGGACACCCACACGTCGTACATCCGGCCGTCCTGGTCCCAGCAGAGGTCGTAGGTGTGCCGTGGCCCCTCGGCGGCGGTGTAGCCGTTCCACGTGAACTCCCACAGGGCCGCGGGCAGTCCGTTGTGCGTCGTGGGGACGATCGTGTTCTCGCGGTAGCCGGGGTTGTTGGACGGGCCGTCCGCGTCGGACTGCCGCATCGCGGCGAGCGGTCCGCCCGGCGACGCGGGCTTCACCTTGATGCCGATCCGGAAGGCGCTGTCCGCGGAGACGTAGAAGACGCGCTGGTCGTCGGTGGTGCGGTGGAAGCCCTGGGGCACGGCCAGGCCGAAGCCGTCCGGGTCCGACACGAACCGGTACCCGGCCGGAGGGAGCGCGCCGGTGGCGGTCCGTGCGGGCCGCGGCGCCGGCGCGGTCACCGTGGTCGTGGCCGTCGGGGCCGCCCCCGCCGTGGGGGACGCCGGGGCCGACGGGGACTGCGGGGCGGACGTGATCAGCCCGTCGGACCGGGTGGTGCGGTCGCCCGGTACGGCGACCTGCCCCTTGCTCCCCGTCGAGTGCGAGAGCAGGGTGGTCACGGTCACGGCGCCGCCGACGGCGACCACGACGAGCGCGGCGACCAGCCCGACGCGCAGCCCCGCCC
>NZ_JBHVUQ010000162.1:3065-16910 GCF_042884105.1 Streptomyces sp. NPDC058157 | reverse complement strand
CAGCGGACGCTTCGCCCCGACCGGACGACGACGGGCTGCTGCGGACCCGGCTGGCAGGCACGGCACCGACCCCGGACAGGGGGCGGGCGGGCACCTGGCACCGGGCGCCCCGGGGCGGGCGGACCGACCTGCACGCGTCCGGCGGGTGGCCACCCGGGAGCGGGCGCCGGGGCGGGGCGGGCCGACCTGCAGGCGTCCGGCGGGCGGCCACCCGGGAGCGGGCGCCGGGGTGGGGCGGGCCGGCCTGCGGGCGTCCGGCGGGGCTGCGCGGAGGGGGTGGGTTTGTCCTGGACGGGCGGCAGGGGGGCTGCGGACACGGTGTGGTGCCGGGGTGGGGTGGGCGGGTCGTGACAGGACGGCGGGGCGGGTGGGAGGATCGCGGGCATGCCCCTCGTACCGCCCCGTGTCAGCCCGCGCCGCCTGCTCGTGGGGCTGGTCGCCGTGCTGGCCGTGCTCGGGGGGCTGCTCTGGTGGCTGCGCCCCTTCGGGGAGCCCGCGCTCACCGGGAAGCTCACCTTCAGCACGGGCGTCCGTACCGGCGTCTACCACCGCTACGGGCAGCTGCTGGAGCAGGCGCTCGCGCAGGACATGCCCGGGGTCAAGGTCCGCCTGGAGACCAGCGAGGGCTCGCAGCAGAACCTCCAGCGGGTGGCGTCCGGCGAGGCGGACTTCACCATCGCGACGGCGGACGCGGTCGGCCAGTACCGGGCCGACGGCAAGCCGGGCGCGGAGCAGCTGCGCGGCTGCGCCCGGCTGTACGACGACTACGTCCAGCTGGTGGTCCCGGCCGGGTCGCCGGTGCAGTCGGCCCGCGACCTGCGGGGCAAGCGGGTCGCGGTCGGGCAGGACGGCTCCGGGGTCCGGCTGATCTCGGACCGGCTGCTGCGCGCGGCCAAGCTGGACCCGCTCCACGACATCACCCCCGTCGGGATCGGCATCGACACCATGCCCGCGGAGCTCCAGGCCGGGCGGATCGACGCCTTCTTCTGGTCGGGCGGCCTGCCGACGAACGCCGTCCGCGAGCTGTCGGAGCGCTTCGACATCCGGCTCGTCCAGCTGGGCGACCTGGTGGAGCAGCTCCAGGCCAGCGGCAGCCCGGCGCGGTACTACCGCGCGGCGGTGATGCCGCAGGACGCGTACGCGCGGGCCCGCAACACCTCGTCGGTGGCCACGCTGGCCGTCCCGAACCTGCTGGTCACCAAGGAGGGCACGGACGCCCGGCTGACGGAGCAGTTCACGCAGACGGTGATCCAGAGCCGGGACCGGATCGGGCACGAGGTGCACGCGGCGCAGCTGGTGGACCTGCGCACGGCCATCTACACCGACCCGCTGGACCTCCACGAGGGGGCCCGGCGGTACTACCGCTCCGTCAAGCCCTGAGGCGGGTCGCGCCCCGGGGCGGTCAGCCGGCCGGCGCGAGCATCATCGAGGCGGCCGCCGCGCCGATGAGCCCGGCGTGGGTGCCGAGGGCGGCCGGCACGACCCTGAGGTCCTCGACGAAGGACAGGGTGGCGTACGAGGCCAGGTGCCGCCGGACCGGTCCGAGGAGGGTGTCCCCGCTGGCGGCGACCCCGCCGCCGATCACCGCGATGTCGGTCTCGACGAGGGTGGCGGTGGCCGCGATGGCGGCGGCCAGGGCGCGCCCGGCGCGGTCGAAGGCGGCCAGGGCGACCGGGTCGCCCGCGGCGGCGGAGGCGGCGACGCCCGCCGCCGTCGGGTCGGGGCCGGTCCAGCCCTGGTCACGGGCCCAGCGGGCGATGGCGGTGCCGGAGGCGAGGGATTCGACGCAGCCGCGGCCGCCGCAGGCGCAGGGCTCGCCGTCGAACGCGACGCTGATGTGACCGATGTGGCCGGCGTTGCCGGTGGGGCCGGCGTGGAGCCGGCCGTTCAGGATCAGCCCGCCGCCGACCCCGGTGGAGACCACCATGCACAGGGCGTTCGCGTGTCCCCGGGCGGCGCCGAGCCAGTGCTCCGCCGCCGTCATGGCCACCCCGTCGCCGGCCAGGACCACCGGGATCCGGGCCCCGCGGGCGGCGAGTTCGGCGGCGACCCGCTCCCGGACGGGGAACCCGCGCCAGGCCCCGATGTTGACCGGGCTGACCGTGCCCCGCGAGGTGTCGACCGGGCCCGCGCTGCCGATGCCGCAGCGGACGGCCCGCTCCCACAGCGGGTCCGCGGACAGGTCCGCGACGACCTCGGCGACCGCCGCCATGACCGCCTCCGGGTCCGTACCGCGCGGGGTCGGGCGGCGGGTGGCCGCGGTCATCGTGCCGTCGGGGTGCACCAGCGCCCCGGCGATCTTCGTCCCCCCGATGTCGACCGCCACGGTCGGACCGGTGGCCTCGGCCGCGGCGGACAGCTCTGCGGCCGTGCGCGGGACGGGGAGGGCTGGGGAGGGGGTGTTCACTGGGGCGCTCCTGAACTCCTGGAGAGGGGCCGGATTTCAGTATGCGGCCGGGGGCGGGGCGGTACTCCCGCGGGGTTCCAGCCGGGGCAGTTCGCTCTCGCGCACCCGGGGCGGGCCGCCGGCCAGGACGTGGAGCAGTTCCTCGGCGGCGAGCCGGCCGAACCCGGCGGTGTCGCGGACCAGCGCGGTCAGCGGCGGGTGGTTGACCCGGCAGAGGGCCGAGTCGTCCCAGGCGACGATGGAGAGCCGGCCGGGCACGGGGATGCCCAGTCCGGCGGCGACCGCGCTGCCCGCCACGGCCATCACGTCGTTGTCGTAGACCAGTGCGGTCGGCGGCTCCGGTTCCGCGAGGACCCGGCGGGTGGCCTCGGCGCCTTCGGTGTCGGAGTAGTCCGTGGGCACCGAACGCACCCGGCCGGGCGGCAGCCCGAGCCGGTCGGCCTCGGCGCGCAGCGCGGCGACCCGGCGGGCGGTGTGGGCGAGGCCGGGGAGGCCGGCGATGTGGACGATGCGGTGGTGGCCGAGGCCGTGGAGGTGGTCCAGCACCTCGGTCATGGCCCGCGCGTCATCGACCCGCACCACCGCCAACCCCTGCCCGGCGTCCCCGCCGTCCCAGGGCTCCCCCACGTCTCCGGCGCCCCCGGCGCCCCCGGCATCCCGGGCTTCCCGGGCTTCCCCGGTCGGCAGGGCGGCGTCGGCGTCCCGCGTCGACAGCGCGGCACCGGCGTCCCCGGCGGTCCCGGCAATCCCAGCGGCCCTGGCGGCCCCGGCGGCCCCGCCGCCCCGGGCCTCCCCGGTCGGCAAGCCGGCAGCGGCCTCCCGCACCGGCAGGGAAGCTCCGGCGGCCCCAGCAGCCCCGGCAATCCCGACGGCCCCGCCGTCCCGGGCCTTCCCGGTCGGCAAGCCGGCAGCGGCCTCCCGCACCGGCAGGGAAGCTCCGGCGTCCCCGGCGGTCCCGTCCTGCAAGGCGCCACCGGCGGCACCGCCCTCCCCCGCAGAGCGGCCCTCCCCGGCGTCCCAGGGCTCCCCGGCCAACGCAAGGTGCGCGGCCGGGGCGGGGGCCCCGCCCGGCCGGGGGACGTCGCCGGGGCGGGTCGGGGCTTCGGGTCGCCAGGGGGTCGGGGGTGTTCCCGTGCCGCCGCCTATCACGACCGCCGGGAGCCCCAGCCGGGTCAGCAGGGCGGGGCGCGGGTCGCGGGTGCGGGGGTCGACGACGAGGACCCCGTCCACCCGCCGCTCGGCCCACCACCGCCGGTAGACCGCGCACTCGGCCTCGACGTCCTCCACCACCTGGAAGAGCAGGGCGGTCCCGGCCGCCGAGAGCACCTCCTGGATGCCGGACACCAGCCGCAGGAAGAAGGACTCGGCGCCGAGGGTGTGCGCCGGGCGGGCCAGGACCAGCCCGACGGCGCCGGAGCGTTCGCCGGACAGCGCGCGGGCGGCGCTGTTGGGCTGCCAGCCGAGCTCCTGCGCGACCGCGCGGATCCGGGCGCGGGTGCCGTCGGAGACGCCCGGCTTGCCGTTCAGCGCGAAGGAGACGGCACTCTCCGACACCCCGGCCTGGCGGGCGATGTCCTTGATGGTGGGTCTGCGGGCCATGGCCGTGCCTGCCTCATCCCTCGGTGACGTGGTCGACGTGGACTCGTTGGCCGGACCGTACGCGATCCGGCCCCGGTGCTCCGCACCGGCGGCGGAACCCACCGGCCCCCGGCACGGCCTGAATTCCCCTGCCCCTTTCGCAGCCGACGACGATACGCGCGCCCGTACTAAACCGCATTAGGTCCGGCGACCACATCCGCCCGCCGCCCTTCCGGCGGAACGGCTGAAGCGCATAAGTACCCCGCCCGCCGGAATTCGGACGAGGGCCTCCGGAGGCCCTGTTGACTTCCCTCGGACCGGCCCGGCAGTTTGTGGGCGTCCGGCGAATTCCCCCTGAACTCCGGGACCCCTCATGGACCGCGCCGCCCACCCCCGCACCCTGCGCTTCGGCGTGAACTACACCCCTTCCCGGGGCTGGTTCCACCACTGGCTGGACTTCGACCCCGACGAGGTGCGGGCCGACCTGGACTCGGTCGCCGCGCTGGGCCTGGACCACGTACGGGTGTTCCCGCTGTGGCCGGTCTTCCAGCCGAACCGGACCCTGATCCGGCCGCGGGCCGTCGAGCAGCTCGTGGAGCTCGCCGACGCCGCCGCCGAACGCGGCCTCGACGTGCACGTGGACGGACTCCAGGGGCACCTCTCCAGCTTCGACTTCCTGCCCGCCTGGACCTCGACCTGGCACCGGCGCGGGATCTTCACCGATCCCGACGTGGTGGCCGCCCAGGAGGAGTACCTGCGCACCCTGGCCGCGGCCCTCGCCGACCGGCCCAACTTCCTGGGGATGACGGTCGGCAACGAGGTCAACCAGTTCTCCGACGCGCCCCACCCCGACCCCGACCGGATCACCGCCGCCCAGGCCGGGCGCTGGCTGGAGCGGATGCTGGCCGCCTGCGAGGAGGGCGCGCCCGGCCTGTTCCACCTGCACGCCGAGTACGACGCCGTCTGGTTCCGGGACGGGCACCCCTTCACCCCGGCCCAGGCGGCCCGGCTGGGAGCGGCCACCGCCGTGCACGCGTGGGTGTTCAACGGCACCGCGCAGCGCCACGGGCGCGCCGGGACGGCCACCGAGCAGCACGCCGCGTACCTGATCGAGCTGGCCAAGGCCTGGGCGGAGGACCCGCACCGCCCGGTGTGGCTCCAGGAGGTCGGGGCGCCCGCGCCGCTGGTCCCGCCCGAGCACGCGGCGGAGTTCGCCGAGGCCACCCTGGCCGCCGCGCTGGACTGCCCCGGCCTGTGGGGGGTCACCTGGTGGTGCTCGCACGACGTGTCCCGGGAGCTGGCGGACTTCCCCGAGCTGGAATACGGGCTGGGCCTGCTCACCAACGACCGGCGGACCAAGCCGGCCGGGGCCGCGGTGGCCGGGATCGCCGGGGCCTGGCGGGGGCGGGAGCACCGGCCGCCGGTCCGGTCCACCGCGCTGGTCCTGGACACCGGGCCGGGGCGGCGGGTCTGCGCCCCGGGCGGGGTCTTCTTCGAGGCCTGGGCGGTCCTGGCGGCGAAGGGGGTGCGTCCGGCGGTGGTGCGGGCCGAGCACGCGCGGGACCCGGCACGGCTGGCGGCGCGGGGCATCACGGAGGTGCTCCGCGTCGAGGACGTCGACTGACCCACCCGGCACCCTCCGCCCCGCCCTGAGCGGCCCCGGCCGCCCCATACACCCCATCCGGCCCCGTCAGCCCTGCCCGCACGTCCAGCCCCGGCCGCCCCGTTCGCCCCTGCGCGCCCCGCCCCGACCACCGGACACCCCGGCCGTCCCCTGACCACGGGCCCGCACCCCACACCCCACACCCCGCGCCCCGACCCCCGAGGAGCCCCGATGCCCCTGTCCGGTGACGGCCCCGCCCCGCGCGCCCGCACCACCGCCCGGCCACCCGCCCGCCGCGCGGTGCTGTCCCTGGGTGCCGGGGCCACTGCGGCCGCCCTGCTCACCGCCGCCCCGGCCCGCGCCGAAGCCGCCCCGGCCCCGGCCGGCCCCAGCCCCGCGCCGGCCCCCGGCGGCCTGGCCCCGTACGCCTCCTACTGGTTCCCCGACTCCCTCCCGGCAGGAACGCCCGGCCCGGGCATCGTCTGGCGGTCCCTCAAGGAGTGGAGCCCGCAGGCCGATCCGGACCTGGCGCACAACACCGCGAGCGTCCCCCTGGCACCACGCTTCACTCCGGTCCCGGCGAACGCGGACGCCCGCACCGACCAGGCCCGGATCACCTCCCTCGTCTCCTTCGGCCCCACCGCCGCGAACCCCTCCCAGGGCTCCGCGACCGCCGACTTCTACGCGCTGACGCACTGGGCGTACCTCGAAGAACTGGTGTTCTGGGGCGGTTCGGCCGGCGAGGGGCTGATCCTCGCCCCCAACGCGCCCGTGGTCGACGCGGCCCACCGCAACGGGGTGCGGGTCCTCGGCAACGTCTTCCTGCCGCCCGTCGCCTACGGCGGCGACCTGCGCTGGACCCGGGACCTGGTGCGGCGCGACCCCGACGGAGGCTTCCCCCTCGCGCGGAAACTGGCCGAGGTGGCGCGGGCGTACGGGTTCGACGGCTGGTTCGTCAACGCCGAGACGGACGGCGGGGACAGCGCCCTGGCCGGCCGGATGCGGGAGTTCCTGCACGCCCTGCGGGCCGCCGGGGAGCGGCACGGGCTGCGCATCACCTGGTACGACGCGATGGACAGCACCGGCGCGGTGGGCTGGCGGGGGGCGCTGGACGCGCTCAACCAGGAGTTCTTCGAGGACCGGGCGGGCCGGGTCGCGGACACGATGTTCGTGGACTTCCGCTGGACGCCCGGTTCGCTGGTCTCCTCCGCCGCCCTCGCCGAGCGGCTGGGCCGTTCCCGCCACGAACTGTGGGCGGCGGTGGACGTGGAGTCCCGCGGCTGGGATTCCGAGGTCCGCTGGGACGCGATCGTGCCGCGCGGCCGCGACCACGTCGTCAGCCTCGGCTTCTACCGGCCCGAGTGGACCCGGGGCCACCTCGCCGACCGCTCCCCCGGCGCCTTCCACCGGGCCGACGACCGGTTCTGGACGGGCGAGTCCCTGGATCCGGCCCGGCCGGCCCCCGCCGCGGTCTGGCGGGCCCCCGCCACGGCCGTCGCCGACCGGTCCACGGTCACCGGGCTCCCGTTCGCCTGCTCCTTCAACACCGGGCACGGGCTGTGCTGGTACGAGGAGGGCCGGGCCGTCTCGGCGGAGCCGTGGAACCACCTGGGGCTCCAGGACCGGCTCCCGGGCCGCCGCTGGGTGGTGGACGCCGAGGGCCGGCGCCCGGAGGTGTCCCTGGACTTCGCGGACGCCTGGCGCGGCGGCTCCAGCCTGCTGGTGACGGGCGCCCTCACCGCCCCCGCCGCCGTGGGCCTGCACGCCGTCCGGCTGCCGCTGACCCCCGGCACGGTCGCGGAGCTGGTCCACCGGGGCGGCCCGGACCCGCTCGACGTGGAGCTCGGGGTCGCGGTCCGCGAGCCGGCCGCCCCGGGCGCACCCGTCCCCTACACCTGGCTGCGGGCGGGCGCGGCCGGCGCCGGCTGGCGGACCTCGCGGATCCCCCTCGCGGCGCTGGCCGGGGAGACCGCGTACGCCCTTGCCGTACGGATCACCGCGCGCGGGACGACACCGGTGTCCTGGCGGCTCGGAGCCCTGTCGCTGCACGACACCACCGCCGCCCGGCACCCGGCCCCGCCCCCGCACCTGTCGGTCGACGCCTCGGCCCGGCGGGGCGCGGAGGCCGAGCTCCGCCTGTCCTGGGGCCGGGCGCCCGGGCCGGTCCGGCACTACGAGCTGTACCGGCGCCTGCCGGACGGCACCCGCCGCTTCCTGGGCGGCACCTGCGGCACGGCGCTGTACCTGCCCCGCCTGGCCCGCGCCGGGCGGGAGCGGGAGGCCGTCCTGGAGCTGCGGGCGGTGGACGAGACGTACGCGGTCTCGGCCCCGGCTCCCGCCCGGTTCCGCTGGTGACGGCCCGGGCGGCGGGGGCTCAGCCCCCGTCCGGACCGGTGCGCGGCACGGCCACCGTGACGCGCAGGCCGTGCGGCGGGTTCGTGGCGTAGGAGAGGGTGCCGCCGCCGGTGGCGAGGAGGGCCCGGGAGATGGACAGGCCCAGTCCGGAGCCCTTGACGTTCTGGTGGCGGCCGCTGCGCCAGAACCGGTCGCCGACCCGCAGGAGCTCCTCCTCGGTCAGGCCGGGTCCCCGGTCGGCGACGACCACCAGGGCGCTGGAGCCCTCCGCCGAGACGGAGACCTCGACCTCCTCACCGGCCGGGGTGAACTTCAGGGCGTTGTCGATGACGGCGTCGAGGGCGCTGGACAGGGCGATGGGGTCGGCCCAGCCCGTGACGGCGGAGCGGCCCGTCTCGCTGAGGCGTACGCCCTTCTCCTCGGCGTACGGCCGCCAGGAGGCCACCCGCTCGGCGGCCAGGGCGCCGATGTCGGTGAGCTTGATCTCGGCGGAGGCGTGCTCGGCCAGCGCCAGGTCGAGGAGGTCGTCGAGCACCTGGGCGAGGCGTTTGCCCTCGGTGCGCACGGAGGCGATCTCCTCGTTGCCCTCGGGGAGTTCGAGGGCGAGGAGCTCGATCCGCAGGAGCAGCGCGGCGAGCGGGTTGCGCAGCTGGTGGGAGGCGTCCGCGACGAACGCCCGCTGCTGCTCCAGTACCTCTTCGACGTTGTCGGCCATCTCGTTGAACGAGCGGGCCAGGCGTCTGAGTTCCGGGGGACCGCTCGCGGCGGCGACGCGGGAGTTCATGCGTCCGGTGGCGATGCCGTGGGTGGCGGCGTCCAGGGTCCGGACGGGCTTGAGCACCCAGCCGGTCAGGCGCAGCGCGGCGCCGAAGGCGGCCAGCATGGCGGCGCCGAGCCCGGCGGCGATGAGCAGCCAGCCGTGCAGGATCCGGGCGCGCATCTGATCGGTGGGTGATTCGGTGGCGACGACGGCGACCACGTCACCGTCGAGGACGACCGGGGAGACGACGAGGAGCTTGCCGTCGACCTGCCAGGGCCAGACCTGTCCGGGGTCGTGGCTGCGGCGTCCGGCGAGGGCCTCCTCGAAGGAGCGCCGGGCCTCGCCGGAGTCGGGCAGCTGCCACCAGCCGGGGGCGCGGACCATGGCGTTGTCGTCGCGGTAGAAGATGCCGACGCGGATGCCGTACAGCTCCTGGTAGCGGGCGAGTTCCAGCTGGAGGGTGTCGCGCCGCTCGTCGGCGCCGGTGGCGCCGGAGCCCTCGGCGTCGATGACGAACTGGGCGAGGGCGGCGAAGCGGGCGCTGTCGTCGATCCGGTCGACCACCACCTTCTGCTGCTGGGCGGCGGCGAGGCTGACGGCGAGCGGGAACCCGAGGGCGAGCAGCACGCCCGCCATCAGGACGACGAGGAGCGGGAGCAGGCGGGCGCGCACGGCGGGGCCCCGCTAGGGAGCGGCCGGGGTGACGAGCCGGTAGCCCACCCCGCGGACGGTCTCGATGAGCGCGGGCATGCCGAGCTTGGAGCGCAGTGAGGCGACGTGGACCTCGAGGGTGCGGCCCGTGCCCTCCCAGCTGGTGCGCCAGACCTCGCTGATGATCTGCTCGCGCCGGAAGACCACGCCGGGCCGCTGCGCGAGCAGGGCCAGGAGGTCGAACTCCTTGCGGGTGAGGGGGACGTCGGCGCCGCTCACGGTGACGCGGCGGGTGGGCAGTTCGACGACGACCGGGCCGAGCCGGACCACACCGGGCTCGCCGGGCGGGTGGTCGGTACCGGTGCCGTCGTCGGAGCTGCCGGTGCGCCGGGCGACGGCGTGGATGCGGGCGAGGAGTTCGCCGGTGTCGTACGGCTTGACCACGTAGTCGTCGGCGCCCATGTTCAGGCCGTGGATGCGGGAGCGGACGTCGCCGCGGGCGGTCACCATGATCACGGGCGTGCTGGTGCGCTTGCGGATCTTGCCGCAGACCTCGTATCCGTCCTGGTCGGGCAGGCCCAGGTCGAGGAGGACCACCCCGAAGGGCTTCGCCCCGGCCGGCAGCAGCGCCTGGAGGGCCTCCTCGCCGTTGCGGGCGTGGGTGACCTGGAAGCCGTGCCGGGCGAGGATCGCGGACAGGGCGGCGGCGACGTGGTCGTCGTCCTCGACGAGCAGCAGTCTCATGGTCGTCCCCCTCTCCTTCTCTCGCTCTTGGGTTGCCGTTCAGGTGGCAGATGGCCACCATGCATCCACGCCGATGAAGAGTCCCACGTCAAGGGGGTTCCGGTCCGGCGAGTCTTCCGTTATGCACCCGGTACGCGTACACGGTGCGCGCGCGGGCCCGGCCCACGGAGCGTATCGGGGCGAGTCCCTATCGTTATCCTCAATTCTCGCTCAGATGTCGTGACGATGAGTGCGCCGCGTCACTACTGTCCTGCCAACCGACGGAGGACGGAGCAAGAAGCCGATGAGCGGAGTATCAGTGGCCAAGGACGCGCAGGACGCGGCGGGTGCCGCGGACGGCCTGGTCGTACTGAGCAACGTCAACAAGCACTTCGGCGCGCTGCACGTGCTTCAGGACATCGATCTGAGCATCGCCCGCGGCGAGGTCGTCGTGGTGATCGGTCCTTCGGGGTCGGGCAAGTCGACGCTGTGCCGGACCATCAACCGGCTGGAGACCATCGACTCGGGCACCATCACGGTCGACGGCAAGGAACTGCCCTCGGAGGGGCGGGAACTGGCCCGGCTGCGTGCCGATGTGGGCATGGTGTTCCAGTCGTTCAACCTGTTCGCGCACAAGACGGTGCTGCAGAACGTGATGCTGGGTCAGCTCAAGGTCCGCAAGACCGACCAGGCGACGGCGGCGGAGAAGGCGCAGTCGCTGCTGGACCGGGTCGGCGTCGGCTCGCAGGCCGACAAGTACCCGGCGCAGCTGTCCGGCGGCCAGCAGCAGCGCGTGGCGATCGCCCGGGCGCTGGCGATGGACCCGAAGGTGATGCTCTTCGACGAGCCCACCTCGGCCCTGGACCCGGAGATGATCAACGAGGTGCTGGAGGTCATGCAGCAGCTCGCGGCCGAGGGCATGACGATGGTGGTCGTCACGCACGAGATGGGATTCGCCCGCTCGGCGGCCAACCGGGTCGTCTTCATGGCCGACGGGAAGATCGTCGAACAGGCCGCCCCGGAGCAGTTCTTCAGCGCCCCCAAGAGCGACCGCGCCAAGGACTTCCTGTCCAAGATCCTGCACCACTGACGCCCGCGTCTGGTAGTGATCCGGTCGACGGCGCCCGCCGTCGCACACGACGTGTCCAGTTCGTCGTTCAACAACGTCTCACCTGAGGGAAGTTCACCATGAAGGTTCTCAAGGCCGGCGCGGCAGTGGCCACGGCCGTCGTCCTCGCGCTGACGGCGACCGCCTGTGGCGGCGGCAGCAAGGACGGCGCGAGCGACGCGGGCACGTCCGGCGGCGGCAAGTCGGACAAGATCGCCATCGGCATCAAGTTCGACCAGCCCGGCCTGGGCCTGAAGACCCCCGACGGCAAGTTCGAGGGCTTCGACGTGGACGTCGCCACGTACGTCGCCAAGGAGCTCGGCTACCAGCCGGACCAGATCGAGTGGAAGCAGGCGATCAGCGCCGAGCGCGAGAACCTGATCTCCAACGGGGACGTCAAGTTCATCGCCGCCACGTACTCGATCAACGACAAGCGCAAGGCGAAGGTCGACTTCGCGGGCCCGTACTTCCTGGCCCACCAGGACCTGCTGGTCCGCGCCGACGACAACTCGATCACCAAGGTCGAGGACCTCAACAAGAAGAAGCTCTGCTCCGTCACGGGCTCCACCTCGGCGCAGAACGTCAAGAAGGACCTGGCCAAGGACGCCGACCTCCAGGAGTTCCCGGGCTACTCCGAGTGCCTGACCGGTCTGGAGAACAAGGCCGTCGACGCGCTGACCACGGATGACTCGATCCTCGCCGGCTACGCCGCGCAGGAGAAGAACAAGGGCAAGTTCAAGCTCGTCGGTCTGAAGATGAGCAACGAGAACTACGGCATCGGTCTGAAGAAGGGCGACAAGGACCTCCAGACCAAGATCAACGCCGCCCTGAAGAAGATGGTCGCGGACGGCAGCTGGGAAGCGGCCGTGAAGAAGAACCTCGGCCCGGCCAACTACAAGAACGAGCCTGCCCCGCAGATCACCGAAGGCAGCTGATTTCCCGGTGAGGTGTGCGCCGCCGCCCGCCCGTCCGCGGGCGGCGGCGCGCCTCGCCGGCCATCCTGGGGAGAGCGCAGGGCATCGTGTTCGACTTTCTTGATTCCGGGCAGTACGACCTGCTCGGAGCCTTCTGGGTGACGGTTCAGCTCACCCTCTACTCGGCGGTTGGCTCCCTGATCTGGGGCACCGTTCTGGCCGGGATGCGGGTCAGCCCGGTCCCGCTGATGCGGGCCTTCGGCACCGCGTACGTGAATCTGGTCCGCAACACGCCGCTGACCCTGCTGATCATCGGCAGCTCGCTCGGCCTCTACCAGACCCTCACGATCAACCTGGGAGGGGACACCTCCAAGGAGACCGGCTTCCGACTGGCCGTCCTCGCACTGACCGCCTACACCGGCACCTTCGTCTGCGAGGCGCTGCGCTCGGGCATCAACACCGTGCCCGTGGGCCAGGCCGAGGCGGCCCGCGCGCTGGGGCTGAGCTTCTTCCAGGTGCTCACCCTGATCGTGCTCCCCCAGGCCTTCCGGGCGGTCATCGCGCCGCTCGCCAACGTACTGATCGCCCTCACCAAGAACACCACGGTGGCGGCGGCCATCGGCGTGGCCGAAGCGGCCCTGCTGATGAAGGAAATGATCGAGAACGAGGCGGACGCGCTCTTCGCCGTGTTCGGGATCTTCGCCCTCGGCTTCTGCCTGCTGACCCTGCCGACCGGTCTGCTGCTGGGCTGGGTGGCCAAGCGAGTGGCGGTGAAGCGATGACTTCCGTGCTGTACGACGTCCCCGGCCCCAAGGCCAAGGCCCGCAACTGGGGCTACACGGCCGTCTTCCTGGTCCTGTTCGCCCTCGCCGCCTGGTGGATGCTGTCCCTCATGGCGGACAAGCACCAGCTCGACGCCGACAAGTGGAGCCCGTTCGTCACCGACAGCCGGGTCTGGACCACGTACCTGCTCCCCGGCCTCGGGGAGACCCTGAAGGCCGCTGCGATCGCCATGCTGATCGCCCTGCCGCTGGGCGCCCTGCTGGGCGTCGGCCGGCTCTCCGACCACGCCTGGGTGCGCGTCCCGGTGGGCGCGGTCGTGGAGTTCTTCCGCGCCATCCCGGTGCTGATGCTGATGATGTTCGGCTACGCGTTCTTCGTGAAGTTCGTGCCCGCCGTGGTCTCCGACTTCCGCCCGCTGTACGCGGCGGTCACCGGTCTGGTGCTGTACAACGCGGCGGTCATCGCCGAGATCGTGCGCGCGGGCGTGCTGTCGCTGCCCCGCGGTCAGACCGACGCCGCCAAGGCGATCGGCATGCGCAAGGGCCAGGCCATGGTCCACGTGCTGATCCCGCAGGCCGTCACCGTCATGCTGCCGGCCCTGGTCAGCCAGCTCGTCGTGATCCTCAAGGACACCGCGCTCGGCGGTTCGCTGCTCGGCCTCACCGACCTGATGGCCGCGAACCGGCAGGTGTCGGCGAACTACAGCAACACCATCGCCACGCTCGTGGTGGTCGCCCTGCTCTACATCGCGGTGAACTTCGCCCTCACCTCCTTCGCCTCCTGGATGGAGGGCCGGCTGCGGAAGTCGAAGAAGAGCACCGGCGCCGTGCTCGCCGTGGCCGAGGTCGACGACCTGGCCACCGGGGCCAACTCGGCGGGCGGGGCGTAAGGGGCTGACGTCCGGTCAGTCCGGTATGACGCGTAGCCTGTGTGGTGGGGCGGTACACACCCCCCCCCCACACA
>NZ_JBHVUQ010000162.1:0-3055 GCF_042884105.1 Streptomyces sp. NPDC058157 | reverse complement strand
CCCCGGGGCCCGGGGCTCGTGGGGGGGGGGGGGGTTTTGGGGGGGGTCCTCCGGCTTTGTGCTTGTGGCGGGTGCGTGGGGGGGGGCCCCCTCCCCCCCCCCCCCCACCACACTGCTTTGTCCGGACCGGGGTCACTTGACGCCGGAACCTCCAGTGGGTTGCATACGTTCTGTGATCACATACCGGACATCGGGAGCCGCATCATGGACCCGGTGATCGTCGTCGGCTCGGGCCCCGTCGGACTCTCCCTGTCCCTCGCCCTGGCCGGCCACGGCGTGCCCTCCGTCCTGCTCGACGAAGGGCCCGGCAAGGACGAGCCCCGGCCCGCCCGCAGCGTCGTCCTGCACTCCGACACGGAGGCGATGGTGCACCGCCTCGGCTGCACCACCCTCGGCGACGAGGGCGCCCGGTACGCGGCCTGGCGCACCATGAGGCGGCGTCAGGAAGTCCGGCGGATCACCTTCGAGGACCGCCCCGGCCCCCTGCACGTCCCGCAGCACGCCCTCGCGCGCGGCCTGCGCGCCGCCGCCGCGGCCCACCCCCTGGTCCAGCTGGCCCCCGACACCAAGCTGGAGTCCCTGGAGCAGGACGAACGCGGGGTCACGGCGCACACCCGGGGCGGGCACACCACCTGGTGGCGCGGCAGCCACCTGGTCGGCTGCGACGGGGCCCGCTCCACCGTGCGCAAGCTGCTCGGCATCCGCTTCCCCGGCCGGACCGCCGTCGAACGGCACGCCGTGGCCGCGCTGCGCGCCGAACTGCCCTGGCCCGGCGAGGCGTTGCTGCACCGCAACCCGCCGTCCGGCCCGGAGGAGATCACCGCCCGGCCGCTGTCCGACGGCATCTGGCGGCTGGACTGGCTACTGCCGCCGCGCGGGGAACTCGTCACCCCGGACGCCCTCGTCACCCTGATCCGCGACACCCTGGCGCTCTGGTGCGGGGGCAGCACACCCCCGTACGACCTCATCGACACCGGCGTGCACATCCAGCACCACCGCCTCGCCCGGCGCTGGCGCGACGGCCGGGCCTTCCTCGCCGGGGACGCCGCGCACCTGCTGGGCGCACTCGGCACCCAGAGCGTCGAGGAGGGGCTGCGCGACGCCGAGAACCTGGCCTGGAAGCTGGCCCTGGACTGGCACCAAGGGGCCTCCGAGGCCCTGCTCGACAGCTACGAGGGCGAGCGGCGCACGGCAGTCGCCGCCCGGCTGCGCGCCGCCGACCAGGCCCTGCCGGTGCTGCGCGGCGGGGCCGGCCTGCGCGGCCTGCTGCCCGGGTCGGGCCGCTCGGCCGAGGGGCTGCTGACCGACGGGCACCTGGGCCGGGGCCCGCTGGGCGGCCGGCCGGTGTACGCGCCGCCGGTGGCCGTGCGCGAGGTGCCGACGGACACGGAGCCGGGCGGGCCCGTGGCCAACGTGCCCGTGTCCGCGCCCGACGGGTCCACCGTCCCGCTGCGGGACCTGCTGGGGCGCGGGAAGCTGCTGGTGCTGCTGGTGGCACCGGGTACCGGGGTGTGGGACCGGCGCCACTGGGCGGGGGCCGGGCTGATGCCCCGGCTCGCCGCGGCCGTGACCGCGCTGCCGGTGCCGGCCGAGCTCCTGGTGGCGGACGCCTACCCGGGGGCCCCGGCGCACACCGTGCTCCTGGTGCGCCCCGACGGGCACCTCGCCGCGACCTTCGCGGGGGTCCGTCCGGCCGAGCTGTACGCGGCGGCCGACACGGTCCGGGCGGGAGCTCCGGCCGGCGCTCCCGCCACACCCGCCCCTGTGATCGATTGACCGCCCTCGGGCACTCGTGGTTCACTCGCCGACATGACCGGCAACGACGTACGCCTGTGGCGGAGGGTTCACATGGACCTGCTCCGCTACGCGGGCTGCGTGTGTCGCCCCTCCTGCTGATTCGCCCCCTTCCCGCGCGCCCCGCCGCCCTTCCGGGCCTGCGCGCCCCTTTCGCGAACCCCAGGACGGTCACGCCCCGATGTCTGCTTCCGTGTCCACGCACGCCCCTGCCCGCTCCGCCGCACCCACCGCAGCGGAGCTCCTCGCCTTCGCCCTGCGCACCGCGTCCGATCCCGAGATCGTCGACTCGCTCCCCCTCGACCCGGAAGGGCGGACCTGGATCCGGCTCGACGGCCCGGGCGGCAGCGAGGCCTGGCTGATCGGCTGGCCGCCGGGCACCGGCACCGGCTGGCACGACCACGCCGAGTCCCGGGGCGCGTTCGCGACCGCGCGGGGCCGGCTCACCGAGCACTCCCTGGCCGTGCGGCTGCCGTCGGAGGGGTGGCGGACCCTGGAGCTGGCCCCTGAGGTGGACCGCACCCGCAGCCTCGGCGCGGTGACCGGGCGGGCGTTCGGCGAGCACCACGTCCACGAGGTGCTCAACGAGTCGGACTCCGAGCACGCGATCTCGGTCCACGCCTACTACCCGCCGCTGCCGCTGATCCGCCGGTACAGCCGCAGCGGTGCCGTGCTCCGGCTGGAGCACGTCGAGCGTCCGGCGGACTGGCAGTGAGCGGCCCGGGCCCGGTGGGCATCGACGAGTTCCTGGAGCGGGTGCGCACGACGTACACCCGCGTCGACGCGCGGACCGCGTACGAGGCTTCGCTGGAGGGTGCCCTGCTGGTGGACATCCGCTACCAGGCGCTGCGCGAGCGGGACGGGGTGATCCCGGGGGCGGTGGTCGTGGAGCGGAACGAACTGGAGTGGCGGCTGGACCCGCTGGGGTCGCACCGGCTCCCGGAGGCGGACTCGCACGACCTGCGGGTGGTGGTGATCTGCAACGAGGGCTACGCGTCCTCGCTGGCGGTGGCCTCGCTCCGGGCGCTGGGGCTCCGCCGGGCGACGGACCTCACGGGCGGCTTCCAGGCCTGGCGCTCCGCGGGCCTCCCCGTCACCCCCGCCTGACGGCCGCGCCGCTGCGCGGGGCCTGCTCCCCGCCCCGCCCTTCGCCCGTTCCTCCCCCAGCTACCGCTGGGAGGTGCCCCCAGGGGCAAGCCCCGGACCCCTGGGGGCTCCGCCCCCAGACCCCCGCGCCTCAATCGCCGGCGGGGCTATGAAC
>NZ_JBHVUQ010000161.1:0-16958 GCF_042884105.1 Streptomyces sp. NPDC058157 | reverse complement strand
CGCCGTGGTGGGCGTGTCCGGCCTCGGGGAGGGCGCGGGCGGCGGCCGCCGCGGCGGGGGCGGAGCCGGGTCCGGGGCGGACGGTGAGCACGGGCGGGCCGTCGGGTCCGGCCGGCCGGAACCGGGCGCGGACCAGGGCGCGGACCAGGGCGCGGCGCGGCCGCGCCGGGCCCGGTGCGGCCCGCTTCACGACCGGCCCCCGGCGGGCAGGGCGGTGCCGGTGCCGGTGCCGGTGCCGGTGCGGGTGCCGGCGGCGGCGTGGGCGGGCTCGGGTCCGGGTGCCGGTGCGGGCACGGGTGCGGGTGAGTGGGCGGACGCGGGTGCGGACGCCGGTACGGGCACGGGTCCGGGTGCCGGTGCCGGTACGGGCACGGGTCCGGGTGCCGGTGCGGGCGCGGGTGCGTGGGCGGGTTCGGGTGCGGTGGTCGGGTCCCACAGGTCGGCCGGGGCCAGGTCGGCGGTCCGGTACTTGCCGAGGGCGCTGACCAGCAGCCGCAGTTCCAGGGCGAGGGCGTCGACGAGGCGTTCCAGCCCGTGCCGGGGGTCCTCGTCGACGGCGACCAGGGCCGCCCGGCCCAGGCCGACGGCGCGGGCGCCGAGGGCGAGGGCGCGTACCGCCCGGCCGCCCTCCCAGATCCGTCCGGTGGCCAGCAGGTCCCCGGCCGGAGTGCCGATCCGGCGCAGGCATTCGCCGAGCGGCAGGCCCACCTGGTCGAGGAAGACCCGGGGGGCCCAGCCGGTGCCGCCTTCGGCGCCGTCGACGGTGACCGCGTCGGCGCCGGCGGCCCAGGCGGTGGCCGCGGCCCGGCCGATGTCGCGGCCCGGGTGGAACTTCACCCAGGTCCGGGCCAGCGGGAAGTTGTTGCGCATGAACCGCAGTTGCTGGCGGACGATCTCCTCGGTGAAGGTGCCGGGGGTGGCGCAGCGCAGCCACCGGTCGGGGTCGCCGAACACGTCGCGGACGGCGAACTGCCCGGCGAGCCGCCCGGCTTCCTCCGCGCCCACCACGGTCATCCCGCCGAGGCCGGGCTTGGCGCCCTGGCCCACCTTCAGTTCGAAGCCGAGCCGCCCGGAGTCGCGCAGGGCGCGGGTGCCGGGGTCGCTGTAGAGGAGGTTCCACACCTCGGAGTCGGCGTCCTCGGTGGACTGCTGGACGACCACTCCGCCGAGGCCGTCGGGGACGGTCTGCGCGTAGACGGCGATGCGTTCCAGGAGGGCGGAGCGGACGCCGTCGCCCTCGCCGCGGCGGTAGCCGTGCACCGGGACCATGTTCTCGCCGACGACCATGGGCAGGCCGAGCCGGGCGGCCTGCCGGGTGGCGGCCAGGGCCAGGTCCCCGCTGCCCGCGCGGGTCGAGCCGAAGGCCGACAGGTACAGGGGGAGCGGGGTGGTGAACCCGCCGGTGGTGCCGCCGAGTTCCACGTCCTCGTACGAGGGTTCGCGGCCCAGGTCGATGAGCTTCTCCAGGCGCCGGGGCATGAACACCGGCGGTACGATCCGCAGCCGGTCCAGGGCGTCCGGCCCCTGCGGGAGCTGCCCGCCGGGGGCCGCGGGGGAGCCGCCCGCGCCGTAGAGCTCGCCGCCGTCGCCGTAGCCGTCGGCGGCGGGGAACACCTCGGCGGTGCCGGTGCGCGCCCGGGCCCGCACCTCCCGCTCGGGGAAGCCGTCCGCGTGCAGGGAGCTCACGGCGCGATCACCCCCGGGAGCTTCGGGTAGGCGCTGACCTGCCACAGGGCGTCCAGGCCGGTGAGGAAGCGCACCAGGCGCTGGAGGCCCATGCCGAAGCCGGCGCTGGGGGAGATGCCCTCGCGGGCCAGGTCCAGGTACCAGGCGTACTTGGCGGGGTTCTCCCCGCTCTCCCGCATCCGGGTCACGATGGTGGCGTAGTCCGACTCGCGTTCGCTGCCGCTGACGATCTCCCCGTAGCCGCCGTGCGCCAGGAGGTCGAAGTTGCGCAGCACGCCCGGGCGTTCGGGGTCCTCGCGGTCGTAGAAGCCGCGTGAGCCCTTGGGGTAGTCGTCCACGAAGAAGGGCCGGTCGGCGGCGAGGGAGAGGATCCGCTCGCCCGCCCAGTCGATCTCGGCGTCGGGGCTCTGCGGATGCCCCTCGGCGACCAGCTGCCCCACCACTTCCCCATGGGTGCGGACCTCGAACTTGCCGGCCCGCAGCTCGGCGAAGTCCAGTTCGTCGCGGCCCAGTTCGCGCAGCACCTCGGGGACGGCCGTCCACACGTGCTCCACCACGTGGGTGAGCAGCCCGGCGGCGATCTCCTGGGCGTCCTCGCGGGTCGCCCCGGCCATCTCCACGTCGATCTGGTGGAACTCCACCAGGTGCCGCCCCGTGGCGGCCGTCTCCGGGGGCTCCACCCGCACGTTCGGGGCGATGTAGAACAGCCGCGGGAAGCCCTTCAGGGAGGCCTGCTTGTAGAGGATCGCGCTGGTCATCAGCTTGTACGGGCGCCCGTAGTAGTCCACGTCCAGGGCCTTCGCCCCGCGGCCGCCCGGGTCGGTGACCGGGCCCACCAGCGGCGGCAGCAGCTCCGTGAACCCCTCGCCGCGCAGGAACCGGCGTGCCGCGTACAGGGCTTCCTGCTGGACCAGCATCGCGGACCGCAGCTGCGGTGAGGCCAGGTGTTCGCCCAGCGGGGGCGGGGTGGTGAGGTCCATGTCGACTCCTTGTGCGAGGGATGGGGAAGACGTAGGGGCGGGCGGGGAGGTCCGGATCACGAGGGGCTCGCGGCGCTGACGGCGTCCCGTTCCCGGGCGGGCCGGGCCGGGGCGGCGGGCGGGCCGTCCGGTGCGTCGTAGCGGCCGGCCACCGCGTACAGGGCCCGCAGCAGCCCGTCCGAGGTCATCGGGGTCCGCCCGCCGGGGGAGAGGTACGGGACCACCGGCATGGCGCCGGTGTCGGACCAGCGCAGCCGCCCGGACGGGTCGAGGAAGCTGCGGCTGCGGCCCGCGTTGTCGGGGTGCAGGCAGAACGGGACGTCCAGCACCCCCCGTGCGAAGGCCGTGCGCAGGGCCCGGCCCGGGTCCTCGGAGAGCTCCAGGACGGCCTCCACGAAGGCCCGGGCCTCGCGGTACACCTCCCCGTCCGCCTGCTCCGGCCCCGGACCGGCCCCCGCGGGCCGCCCGGCCAGGGCGGCCGCGGCGGCGGCAGTCTCCAGGGCCCGTACGTTCTCCCGGACCGAGGGGATGCGGTGCGCCTCCGCGGTGGTCTTGACGATCAGGCGCTGCGCCCCGGCCCGGACCGCGAGCTGCGCGGAGTCCTCCAGGAGCCGGGTGGCGCCCCGTTCGGTGTGCGGGAAGACGCCCATGTACGTGTACAGCACCACGTGCCGGTCCACCTCCGCGGGCAGGAACTCCGCCGCCAGCCGGCCCAGCGCGCGGAGCGCCTCGGCGTCCTGCCCGGGGTGGGTCTGCTGGGCGTAGCTCAGGGAGACGCTGCGGATGCCGTGCCGGACGAAGAACACCGCCTCCAGCAGGCTGATGGCCACGAGCAGGCCGGGCGGGCAGAGCTGGCCGAGCATGCAGCCCCCGAAGGTCTCCAGGTGCGGCCTGCGCGGGGCGGGTGCCAGCTCGGCCAGCAGCTCGCAGCCGCGGGCCCAGTTGTCCACGGACTCCGCGAGCGGGGTGCGGCCGTAGGGCAGGCAGTACGAGACGGGGCCGCCCTCGGTGGCGTCCAGCCCGGCCGCCGCCGCGGCCCGGATGATGGCCTCCGGACGGGAGGAGCCGTGCCGGACCTGCACAGGGAAGGAGGCGTCCCGGACCCCGTCGAGCAGCTCCCGGGTGACGGCGGCGGGGTGGCTGGCGATGGGGTAGCCGTTGAGGCGGGCCCCCTCCTCCAGGGCGGCGCGGGCGCCGGCCAGGTCCCCGACGCGGGTGTAGCTGTCGATGGTCAGGGTGCCGACGGTGGTGGCGACGGCCCCCCGGGTGCGGGACAGGCCGTCGCGCATCAGGGCGGGGTCGCCGAAGCCCATCCGGGGCTGGACCACCAGCCGGCCCGCGGCCGCCGCGGCGGCGACGAACCCGCCGAAGGAGGGGTGCGGCGCGGCCGCCGGGCAGTCGGGGGCCGGTGCGGCGGGGCGCGTGGCGGCGGCGCTCACGCGACGGCCCGCCGGGGGAAGGCGGTGTCCAGCCAGGTGCGCAGGGCGCCGGTGTCCCCGTCGTCGAACACGGCCGCGCAGCCCGCGTCCAGCAGCCGTCCGCGCTGCACCGGGTCGGGCCGGCCGGCGGTGCTCAGCTTGCCGCCGACGACGACGGGGGTGCGCAGGCCGGCCCCGCGCAGGGCGCGCACCGCGCCCAGCCCGTCGCGGTAGCCGTGGCCGTTGACGCTGCTGACGACCACCAGGTCCGGCCGGTCCGCGGCACAGGCCGCGGTCAGCAGCCCGTCGGTGACGCACGGCCCGAGGTTGCGGACCGGGTGCCCGAGCTCCTCCAGGAACAGCTGGAGGCAGACGAGGTTCCAGGTATGGGAATCCGAGGCCGTACCCGTCAGCAGGATGTTCACATTCCGTCGTCGCATGCTCAGAAATATAGGAAACGCCGGGCCTTCCGAGGGGAAGTTCCGGCGGCAGTATGAGGGGAACAAAGGGCACGGAAAAAGGCGGAAGGCCGTGCCCCGCACGGGTGCGGGGCACGGCCTTCCGGTGTTCTCCCAGGGAATTCCCCGGCTGATTCAGGAGTACTGGGCCACGAGGCTCAGCGGGCGGATGTCGGTCCAGTTCCGCTCCACGTGGGCCAGCGCGCCGGCGTGCGCACCCGGCCCCCATGCCACGTCCCAGCCTGCGGGAACGTCGGCGAATACGGGCCACAGGGCGTGCTGGCCCTCGGCGTTCACCACGACGTGGAAGGTGCCCTCGGCGTCGTCGAAGGGGTTGCTCATGACAGGCTCCTCAGTTTCTCGGAAAGGATACGGCCGATCAGGGAAAGCGGTTCCGGTTCACCCATTCTGGTGTGCGGAACTCCGATCAAGTGGTTTTCCACGGTGCCGTCTACATAGGGAATCCAGTGCTGTGCGAGGGTGTTCTCCGTCTCCCCGTCCTCCAGGGCTCCGAGGAACAGCATGTCCGTTTTCACGGGCTGCGGGGAATAGAGGTTCATGATTTCGGCGTGGTTGATGGAGGCGCCGATCACCGAGCGGATCTCCCCGTCGGAGAAGGCGCCGAGCACCGGGTCCTTGAGCCGGACCAGGCCGATCAGGGCGTCCACGTCGAAGGGTGCGTCCTCGGGCTCGTCCGAGGCGTCGCCGACCAGCATGTCCCGCTTCTGGGCCGGGGTCATCCGGCGCCGCTCGGGCTCCGTCGGCAGCAGGTGCACGTCCATCATCGCCAGCAGCTCGGTGCGTTCGCCCAGTTCCGCCAGGCGTACCGCCAGGGCATGGGCGACGGTCCCGCCGAAGGACCAGCCCAGGAACCGGTACGGGCCGTGCGGCTGGACCTCGCGGATCAGCGGAAGGTAGTCCGCCACCATCTCCTCCACCGACTCCGGGGAGTGCCCCAGCTCGCTCAGCGCCCGCGCCTGGATGGCGTACAGCGGCTGGTCCGGGCCGAGGTGGCGGGTGAGGCCGGCGTAGGTCCAGCCGACGCCCGTACCCGGGTGGATGCAGAACAGCGGGTTCCGACTGCCCTTCGCGTGCAGCGGCAGCACCACGCCCATCGGGTCGAAGCCGGTGGGCTCGTCCCCGAGCAGCCCCGCCACGGTCGGCGTCCGGAACAGGTCCCGCACGCCCAACTCCAGGCCGAGCACCGCCCGCATCCGGCTGATCAGCCGCACGCCGAGCAGCGAATGCCCGCCCAGGGTGAAGAAGTTGTCGTCGATGCCGACCTCCGCCACCCCGAGCACCTCGCCGAACAGCCCGCACAGCAGTTCCTCGCGCGGGGTGCGCGGGGCCCGGCCGGCGGTGCGCTCCGCCGGGGCGGGCGCGGGCAGCGCCCTGCGGTCCGGCTTGCCGTTGACGGTCAGCGGGATGGCGTCCAGCAGCACCGCCGCCGAGGGCACCATGTGCTCGGGCAGTTCGTCCGCGGCCCACCGCAGCAGGCCCTCCGCGGTCAATCCGTGCCCGGCCCGCGGCACGGCGTACGCGACGAGGCGCTTGCCGCCGGGGCCCTCCTCGAAGACCACCACCGCGACCTGCCCGACCCCGGGGTGCCGGGCCAGCGTGGCCTCGATCTCACCGGGCTCGATGCGGAACCCGCGCAGCTTGATCTGCCCGTCCGCCCGTCCCAGGAAGCGCAGTTCGCCCCCGGCGGTCCAGTGGACCAGGTCGCCGGTGCGGTACATCCGGCCGCCGTCCGCGCCGAACGGGTCCGGCAGGAAGCGCTCCGCGGTGAGACCGGGCCGCCCCAGGTAGCCGCGCGCCACCTGGCTGCCGGCGATGTACATCTCCCCGGCCACGCCCCGCGGCACCGGCCGCAGCCGCTCGTCCAGCACGTACACCCGGGTGTTGTCCAGGGCCGCCCCCAAGTACACGCCGTGCACGGTCCGCTGAGCGGTGGAGAAGCGCTGCCAGTGCGAGGCGAACGTGGTCTCGGTGGGGCCGTAGCTGTGCACCAGCACGGTGTCCGGGCAGTGGGTGAGGACCCGTTGGAGGGCGCTGGGGGAGGCCACGTCCCCGCCCGTCCACACCTCGTCGAGCAGCTTCAGGGTGTCCAGGCCCTCGTCGGCCATGATGTGGAACAGGCCCATCGTGAAGTAGGCGGCGCTCACGCCCTGGCTGCGGACGGTGTGGTCGATCTCCGCGAGGTCGGTGCCGTCCCCGGGGCAGACCACGAGCTCGCCGCCGCCCAGCAGCGGCACCCACAGCTCGTAGGTGGAGGCGTCGAAGCCGATCGCCGAGTGCACCAGCATCCGCCGGTGGTGGTCCAGGTCCCAGCAGCGGTCCGTCACCAGCTCGGTGACGTTGCGGTGGGTGACCCCGACCCCCTTCGGCCGGCCGGTGGAGCCCGAGGTGAACATCACGTACATCAGGGAGTCCTCGCCCACCTCGACGCCGGGGTCGGCGGTACGGGCCTCCCAGCCCACGTCCCCGCCCGGGTCGCCGCCCGCCGCGTCCGCGGCCAGCACCAGCACCCCCGCCGCGGCCTCCTGCACCGCCGCCGCCGAGCCCAGGTGCCCGGCCTGGGTGAGCAGCACCCGCGCCCCGGTGTCCTCACGGATCATACGGACCCGGGCCTCGGGGAGCCGCGGGTCCAGCGGCACGTACGCCGCCCCGCACTTGAGCACCGCCAGCGCCGCCACCAGCAGCAGCGGGGTGCGGTCCATGAGCACGCCCACGGCGTCCTCCCGGGCCACCCCGGCCGCGATCAGGCGGTGCGCGAGGGCGTTGGCGCGGGCGTCCAGTTCGGCGTAGGTCACCCGCTCCTCCCCGAAGGACAGGGCGGTGCGGTCCGGGGTGCGGCGGGCCTGCTCGGAGAACCGCTCGTGGACCAGGCCGAGTTCGGCCCGCGGGACGGCGGTGTCGTTGTACCCGGCCAGCAGCCGGTGCTCCTCCTCGGCGGAGAGCAGCGGCAGGTCCCCGACGCGGCGGCCCGGGTCCTCGGCCACCGCGCGCAGGATCCGCTCCAGGTGGACGGCGAGCATCGCGGCGGTCTCCGCGTCGTACAGGTCGGTGGCGTACTCCAGCACGCCCGCCAGGCCGTCGGCCGTCCCGTCCGGGGTCCGGGTCTCGCGCAGGGACACCGTCAGGTCGAACTTGGTGAACCCGGACTCGGTGCCCAGCGGCGTGCCGGTCAGGGCGGTGCCCGGCGGGGTCTCCGGTTCGGCCGGGTGGACCTGCACCACCGTCTGCACCAGCGGGTGGCGGGCCGTGGAGCGGGCCGGGTTGAGGCGTTCCACGAGCAGGTCGAAGGGGAGTTCCTGGTGGGCGAAGGCCGCCAGGTCGGTGGCGCGGACCCGGTCCAGCAGCTCGGCGAAGGCCGGGTCGCCGGAGGTGTCGCAGCGCAGCACCAGCGTGTTGACGAAGAAGCCCACCAGGTCCGACAGGCTCTCGTCGTCGCGGCCCGCGACCACCGTGCCCAGCGGCAGGTCGGTGCCGGCCCCGTGCCGGGTCAGCAGCGCCGCGACGGCCGCCTGCACCACCATGAACAGGGAGGCGCCGTGCGCCAGGGCCAGTTCCTCCAGCCGGGCGTGGACCGGGGCCTCCAGGGCCACGGGCACGGCCGCGCCGCGCCGGGAGGCGTCCGCGGGCCGGGTCCTGGCCGGGGTGGGCTCCAGCACCTCGGGGGCGCCCGCCAGGGCGTTCCGCCAGAACTCCACGTGCTCCTCGGCGGCCTCCCCGGTCAGCGCCGCCCGCTCCCACAGGGTGTAGTCGGCGTACTGCACGGGCAGCGGCCGCCAGCCGGGGGCGGTGCCCGCGGCCCGGGCCGCGTAGGCCGCGGACAGGTCGGACAGCAGCGGGCCGGTGGACCAGCCGTCGGCGGCGATGTGGTGCACCACCAGCACCAGGACCTGCCCGGGGCCGTCCGGACCGGCGTCCTCCGGGGTGATCAGCGCGGCCCGTACCGGCAGGTCGGCGGCCAGGTCGAAGACCCGGCCCGCGGCCGCGTCCACGGCGTCCGCGAGCTCCCCGGCCGGGCAGGACACCGTCTCCAGCGCCGGCCGGGCGGCCGCGCCGGACAGCACCCGCTGGTACGGCTCGCCCTCCACCGCCGGGTAGACGGTGCGCAGCACCTCGTGCCGCTCCGCGACGTCCGCGAGGGCGTCGGCGAGCACCTCCGGGTCCAGCGGCCGGTCCAGGCGCAGGGCGAAGGGGATGGTGTACGAACGGCTCGGGCTCTCCAGCTGGTCCACGAACCACAGCCGGCGCTGCGCGTACGACAGCGGCATCCGCTCCGGCCGCAGCGCCCGCGGTACGGGCACCGGCCCGGGGCGCCTGGAGGGCGCGGCCGCGCGCAGCAGCCGGGCGGCCAGCAGGGCGGGGGTGGGGGCGAGGAACAGGTCGCGGATCCGGGCCTCCGTGCCGAGGGCGGCGCGGATCCGGTTGACCAGGCGGACCCCGGACATGGAGTGCCCGCCCACGGAGAAGAAGTTGTCGTCCGGGCCGACCGCCTCCACCCCGACCACCTCGGCGAACAGGTTCCGCAGCAGGGTGACGGCGGCCTCCTGCCCGGAGTCCGGGCCGGCGGCGGCCTCCCGGGCCGCCTCGGCGCGCCGCTCCTCCTCGGCGCGGGCCAGCCCGGCGCGCAGGGCGGCGATCCGCTCCGCCTCCCCGTCGGCGAGCAGGGCCCGGGCGTCCGTGACGGCGTGCGGGTCGGCGGCGGCCCGCTCCAGGGCGCGGAGGAACAGGTCCAGCAGCAGCCGGGCGGTCTCCGGTTCGAAGCGGTCGGCCGCGTACTGCCACCACACCTGGAGCCCGCCGTCGCCGGGCAGCGCCACGCAGGAGGCGCTGAGGTCGAACTTGGCGGCCTCCAGGCCCGGTTCGGCGAAGGTCCCGGCGAGCGGGCCGCCGGTGCGCAGGCCGGAGCCGTCCTCCTCCTGGGCGGTGAGCATGACCTGGAAGAACGGGTTGACGGCGAGGCCGCGTTCGGGGGAGAGGTGCTCGACCAGCAGGTCGAAGGGCAGGTCCTGGTGGGCGTAGGCGGTGAGGTCCGCCTCCCGGGCCCGGTCGACGAGTTCGGCGTAGGTGGCGGGGCCGGCCACGTCGGTGCGCAGCACCAGCGTGTTGACGAAGAAGCCCACCAGGGCGTCGAGGGCCTCGTCGCCGCGGCCCGCGACGGGGGTGCCCACGGCGATGTCCTCCCCGGCCCCGGCCGCCGCCAGGGCCAGGGCGAGGGCGGGCTGGAGCACCATGAGCAGGCTCGCGCCCCGGTCCTCGCCGAGCGCCGTCAGCCGGCGCAGTGCCTCCGGTGCCAGGCGGGCGGTGACGGTGGCGCCGGTGCCGGTGGGCTCGGCCGGGTACGGGCGGTCCGCGGGCAGGTCGAGCACGGTGGGCATGCCGTCCAGGGCGGCGGTCCAGTGCTCCAGCAGGGCCGCCGGGTCCGCGAGGAGGTCCTGCTGCCACAGGGTGTAGTCGGCGTACTGGACCGGCAGGGCCTCCCGGTCGGGCGCGGAGCCCGCGCGGCGGGCCGCGTAGGCGGCGCCGAGGTCGGCGAGCAGCGGGCCCACCGACCAGCCGTCGGTCGCGATGTGGTGGGTCAGCAGTGCCAGGGTGGCGGCGGGCTTCCCGGCCGGCTCCTCCTCGGTGAGGAACAGGGCGGCACGCAGCGGGAGTTGGGCGGCGAGGTCGAAGGTGCCCGCGGTGAACCGGGCCACGTCGGCGTCGAGGGACCCGGGGGCGGGGCGGCGCACCTCCAGGGGGACCGGCGGCGCCTCCAGGACGTGCTGGTACGGCTCCCCGGCCACGGCCGGGTACACGGTGCGCAGCACCTCGTGCCGCTCCACCAGGTCGGCGAGGGCGGCGGCCAGCGCGTCCGCGTCGGGGACCTCGTCGAGGCGCAGCACCAGCGGCAGGTGGTAGGTGGCGGACGGGCCTTCGAGTCCGGCGAGGAACCACAGGCGGCGCTGCGCGTACGACAGCGGCACCCGCTCCTCGGCGGGCAGCGGCTCCCCGGTGAACACGTCGTACGCCGGGTCCGGGGCGGCGGAGGCGGCGGGCGCCGTCCGCTCCGCCGCCGCCCGCAGGGCCTTGCGGTCGATCTTCCCGGAGGAGGTCCGGGGCAGGGCCGCGACCAGCTCGAAGCTGCCCGGCACGGCCGCGGCGGGCAGCGCCAGCCGGGTGTGCTCGCGCAGGGCGGGCCCGTCGGTGCCGGGCTCGGCGACCACGAAGGCGGCCAGCCGCCGGCCGCCGCCGGGCGCGGCCACGGCGACCACGGCCGCCTCGCGGACGGCGGGGTGCCCGGAGAGCACCGATTCCACGGAGGCCGGGTCCACCCGGTGGCCGTTGATCTTCACCTCGTCGTCGGCGCGGCCCTCGAAGCCCAGCAGGCCGTCCTCGCGCACCCGCACCAGGTCGCCGGTGCGGTAGGCGCGCTCGCCGCCGAGCCGGGCGAACCGGCGCTCCGTCAGCTCCGGCCGCCCCAGGTAGCCCCGGGCCAGCCCGCCGCCCAGCAGCCACAGCTCGCCGTCGACCACGGCGGCCCGTACCCCGGGCAGGGGGCTGCCGATGGGCACCGGGCCGCCCGCGTACCGGGACAGGTCCGCGACGGTGGCGACCACGGTGGCCTCGGTGGGCCCGTACGTGTTCAGCAGCCGGACCCGCTCCGGGTCCACGGCCGCCGCCCACCGCGCCACCCGCTCGGGCAGCGCGGCCTCCCCGCCGATGATCACGGTCCGCAGGGAGGGCGGGAGTTCGGCGAGCCCGGCGGACACCGCGTGCGCCAGCTCGTGCCAGTAGGCGGTGGGCAGGTCCAGGACGGTGATCCCGTGGGCGGCGCAGCCCGCCAGCAGGCCGGGCACGTCCAGCATCTCGTCCTCGCGCAGGACGAGGGTGGCGCCGGCGCCCAGGGTGCAGAACACCTCCTCGACGCTGGCGTCGAAGTGCAGCGGCGCGAACTGCAGCACCCGGTCCTCGGCGGTGATCCCGTAGACCTCGGTGGCCCCGGCGGTGAAGTGGGCCAGCGCGTCCTGCCCGACGACCACGCCGTTCGGGGTGCCGGTGGAGCCCGAGGTGTAGATCACATACGCGTCGTCCGGGCCGACGCCCGGGCCGGGCAGCACGGTCTCGCCCTCGGGGGCCTGCGGCTGGTCGGCGCCGGTGCAGTCGGCGAGGACGGCGGCGGTGCGGGCGGCCGGGGCGGCCGGGTCCAGCGGCAGGTAGGCGGCGCCCGTACGCAGCACCGCGAGCAGACCCACGACGGCCTCGACGCCCCGGGGCCGCCGCACGGCCACCAGGCGGCCCGGACCGGCCCCCAGGGCGGCCAGCTCGTCGGCGCGCAGCGCCACGGCGAGGGCCAGCTGACCGTACGTCATCCGCCGGTCGCCGTGGACCAGGGCGACCCGCTCGGCGTCCTGCCCGGCGATCCGGTCCAGGACGCGGGGCGCCGGCCTGGGCGCCGGGCCGCCGTCCAGGACGGCGGAGGCGGTAGGGGCGGTCGAGGGCATCGCGGGGCCTCCAGGCGAGGGGTTCGGGGTCGGGTCGGGGAGGAGCGGGGTGACCTGCCCCCACGCTAGGTACGGCCCGGGGCCGCGGCGGGCAGTCCCCGGGGCAGCTCGGCCCTGCGGGGCTGCCCCCGAACTGCCGCTCCTTCCTGCCGCAAGGCGCCCCGGCGGGGTGGGGGGGGGCGAGTGGCCGGGGCGGCGGGTGTTCCTCGGGCGGTGGGTGGTGTCGCTCACCGATGCGCTCAAGCGCCGCGCGGGCTGGAGTGGGGTGGGGTGGTGTGTCCGGCTCGGGAGGGTGGCGGTGCGGCCTACCGGTGCGCTCGATCGCCGTGACGGCTGGGTTTCCGTGGGGGTGGGTGCCTTGGCATGGGCCGGAGCGAAGGATCAGCCCCGCCGGCGTTTGAGGCGGTCTTGAAGCCGCACAGGCCCCGGGGAGGGGCACGACTCAGCCCCGTCAGGGGGCCGCGGTGGCGGCTTGTCGGGACGGAGAAGCGGCCCCGCGCAGCGGATGGGTCCCGCCCAGCAGCGCGAGGCCGAGGTCCGCCGCCCGGTAGTACACCTCCCGCCCGTACCGGTGCCGGGTCACCAGCCCGGCCGCCCCCAGCACGGCCAGATGCTGGGAGACCGCCCCTGCCGTGAGCCCCGTCCGCTCCGCGAGCCCGGTGGTCGTCGACGGGGTGACGGTGTCCGCCAACAGCCGGGCCCGGCTGCGCCCGAGGAGCCGGGCGAGCCCTTCGGCGGTGTCCGCGGGCCGCTCCCACAGGGTGCCGACCCCGCGCGCCGGGTAGACCAGGCAGGGCGGCACGCCGGGCCGTCCGGGCACCAACACGCACCGGGGCGCGAACGCGCTCGGCGCGAGGGTCAGACCGGGCCCGGCCCCGGCGGGCACCGTACGGGCCGGCGGGCCCGCCGCGTCGACGGGGAGCCGCAGCCGGCCCGCCGACCAGTCCAGATCCGGGTGCAGGCGGGCCAGGACCTCCCGGATGCCGTCCTCGGCGGACTGCCGGGTGCGGTGGGCCAGGTCGGCTTCGAGCACGGCCCTGATCCGGGGCCAGTGGGGCTCCACCCCGGCCCGCCACCACCGGCGCACCGCGGCGGCGGTCGCCGCGGGCCCCGCCGTTCCCTCGGGCACCGGCAGCACGGCCAGTTCCTCGTCCAGCGTGGCGAGGGGGCACCGCGGGGCCGGCAGGCTCGCCTCCAGTTCCGTCAGGTGGGGGAGCAGGGCCGTACGCTCCGTGCCCAGTGCCGACGCTTCCTTGAGCCAGGGGAGGTGGAGCGCGTGGCGCCCCGGATCGGTGGTGGCGCGGAGCGCCGCGACCGCCTCCCACAGCGGCGAGATCGCGAACCGGATCCGGGCCAGGTCCTCCGCCCCGAGTCGGACCTCTGCCCCCAACCGGACCTCCGCCGTCCCGGACCCCACCGCAGCCATTCCGTCGCCCCCTTCCGCCCCGCCGGGTCCCGGCGAGGATTCAGCCCAGGCTAAAACAATGGTGGTCGTCGCCCGCGGCTGGTGGTGTGCCCCGTCATGACCCCCACATCACCCACGTCACCCACGACGCCGACCCCCGCCGCACCGACTTTCCACTCGGCCCCCCAGCCCGGCCCTCACCCGGATCCGCAGCCGGGCCCCCGTCCCGCCCTGTACCGGCTGCCGGACTTCCGGCGCTTCTGGGCCGCCGACACCGTCGTCCAGGCCGGCACCGCGGTCACCGCGCTCGCCCTGCCGCTGGTGGCCATCGGCCCGCTCGGGGCCGGCCCGTTCCAGACCGGCCTGCTGGTGACGTGCGAGTACCTGGGATTCCTCCTGCTCGGCCTGCCCGCGGGAGCCTGGGTGGACCGGATGCGCCGCCGCCGGGTCCTCGTCGTGGGCGACCTCGGGAAGACCCTGCTGCTGCTCACCCTGCCGGTGGCCGCCTGGTGCGGGGTGCTGTCGCTGCCCCAGCTGTACGCGGTGGCCTTCGGCCTGTCGGTCTGCGCGGTCTTCTTCGACGCCGCCCACCAGGCACACCTGCCCCGGCTCGTCCACGAGGAAGGACTGGTGGCGGCCAACGTCGCCCTGGAATCCACCCGTACCGTCACGGCCGCGGCGGGGCCCGGCGCCGGCGGGGCGCTGCTGGCCGTGGTGACCGCCCCCGTCGCGCTCCTCGTGGACGCCGTCGCCCACCTGTTGTCGGCGCTGCTGCTGGCCCGGATCAGGGCGGACGACCCCCGGCCCGCCGAGCGGCCCCGGGGATCACGACTGCGCACGGAGATCGCGGAAGGGCTCCGCTTCCTGTTCCGCGACCCGATGCTGCGCGGACTCACCCTGACCGCGGCGGTGTCCAACCTCTGCGGCACCGTCGGCACCTCGATGCTGCTGGTGCTGCTCGCCGGTGAACTCGACCTGTCGCCCCTGCTGTGCGGGGTGGTCTTCACCGCGGAGGCGTCGGGCGGCTTCCTGGGCAGCCTGCTCGCGGCCCGTGCCGCGGCCCGTCTCGGCGTCCGGCGCGCGATGTGCGCCTCGGTGCTCGTCAGCGGACTGCTGTGGCTGTGCGCCGTGCCCTTCTTCCACGCGGACTGGCGGTACGCCGTGGCCTGTGTGCTCCAGGGCCTGGGCTGGACCGCCTTCATGACCTTCCGGATCGAGTCGGTGGCCCTGCGGCAGCGGGTCACCCCGGGACCGCTCCTGGGGCGGGTCTCGGCGACCTTCCGCTTCGTGGTGTGGGGCTGCATGCCGGTGGGCGCCCTCGTGGGCGGACTCCTCGCCGAACAAGCGGGGGTCCGTGCCGCCCTGTGGGTCGGGGCCGTCGGCGAACTGTGCGCGGTGCTGCCCCTGTTGCTCGGCATCCGTCGGGCCCGGACCGCAGACCGGTCCACCCGCACCCCCGCCTGAACCCCCGGCCGAGCCCGACCGCACCCCGCCCCCGCCGTGTCCGGACCAGCGGACACGGCGAGGAGGCCCGCCCCCCGTGGGTACGGGCCTCCCCGCGCTCTCCGGGCCTCCGGCTACGGCTGCCGGACCCGGGACCCGCCCCGGGTGCGACGGCGCAGCGGCGGCGGGGTCGGCGGGACCGGCGGCACCACCAGCAGCGGGCCGGCGGGTACGGCGGCCGCCGCGAGGAATGCGGCCAGCTTCGCCGGGGTCGGGTGCCGGAACACCTCGCGCAGGGTCAGCTCCCTGCCCAGCTCGGTCCGGACCCGGTTCACCAGGCGCACCGCGAGCAGCGAGTGCCCGCCCGCCTTGAAGAAGTTGTCACCCGGGCCGACGTCGCGCCCGTCCAGCACCTCGGCGAACAGCCGCAGCAACCCGGCGAGCAGCAGGTCCCCCGGAGCGGCCGTCCCGCCGCTCGCGGTGGCGTCCGCCCGCACGGCACCCGGCCCGCCCCCGGCGGAGTCACCCGGGGAGGATTCCCCGACCACCGTCACCACCGCCGGCACCGCGTACTCCGGCAGCCGCTCCGCCGCCCAGGACTGCAACACGGCTTCGGTGACACCCGACTCCGCGGCCCCGGCCACCGTCACCTCCGCCAGCAGCCGGCCGCCCTCGGCCCGGACCCGGGACCCGCGCACCGCCGGATGCGCCGACAGCACCTCCGAGACCTGCGACAGGTCGATCCGGTATCCCCCGACGAGCGGCCGCTCCCCGCGCCGGTCCGCCGGGGCCGGCAGGTCGCCGACCCGCGCCGACGAGTCCGCCGCGAACAGTTCCAGCGCCGCCCCCAGCAGGGCCGCCAGCCGGGCCGCGCCCGAAGGCCCGTACAGGTCCGTCGCGTACTCCAGCACCCCCGCCAGCGAGCCGTCCTCCCGCTCGGTCAGGGCGAACGTCAGGTCCGACTTGGCCGTGGCCGAGCCGAACGGCAGCTCCGCGCCGGCGAGGGGGCCCGTCAGCGGCCCGCCCGCCCCGGCCGCCGCGTTCACCTGGAGCATCACCTGCACCAGCGGGTGGTGCGCCGAGGACCGGTGCGGGTTCAGGTGCTCCACCAGCCGGTCGAACGGCAGCTCCTGGTGGTCGTAGGCCGCCAGGTCCGCGTCCCGGACCCGCTCCAGCAGCGTCCCGAACTCCGGGTCCCCGGAGGTGTCCGTCCGCAGCACCAGCGTGTTCACGAAGAACCCGACCAGCCCCGACAGCGCCTCGTCGCCCCGCCCGGCCACGGTCGTGCCCACCGCCAGGTCCGTGCCCGCGCCCAGCCGGGTCAGACAGGCAGCCAGCGCCGCCTGCACTGCCATGAACAGCGTGGCCCCCCGCGAACGCGCCGTCCGCACCAGGGCCTCGTGCACCCGGGTCGGCACCGTGAACCCGGTCAGCCCGCCCCGGCCCGAGGGCAGGGCCGGACGCGGAGAGTCCGTCGGCAGGTCCGTCAGCGGCGCCAGCCCCGCCAGTGCCCCCTCCCAGAACCGCAGTTCCCGGTCCGCCCCGCCCCCCGCCAGCAGCTCCCGCTGCCACAGCGTGTAGTCGGCGTACTGGAGCGGCAGCGCCTTTTCCTCCGGGGCCCGGCCCCCGGCCCGCGCCTCGTACGCGGCGGACAGGTCCGCCAGCAGCGGCCCCGTGGACCAGCCGTCCGCCGCGATGTGGTGCAGCAGCAGCACCAGCGTCTGCTGCCCCTCGCCCTCGGGGAAGAACAGCCAGGCCCGCAACGGCAGGTCCCGCGCCAGGTCGAAGACGTGGCCCGCGGCCGCGTCCACCGCCGCCGCCACGTCCGCCGGCCGCCCCAGCTCCAGCTGCGGCCGGGCCTGCGCCAGCACCTCCTGGTACGGCTCCCCGCCCTCGGCCCCGTACACGGTGCGCAGCACCTCGTGCCGCGCCGCCACGTCCGCCAGGGCGTCCGCCAGCGCCATCGGGTCAAGCGGCCGGTCCAGCCGCCGCACCAGCGCGATGTTGTACGTCGCGGACGGGCCCTCCAGCTGGTCCGTGAACCACAGGCGGCGCTGCGCGTACGACAGCGG
>NZ_JBHVUQ010000160.1:0-17295 GCF_042884105.1 Streptomyces sp. NPDC058157 | reverse complement strand
GCCTCCCCCCGCCGCCCGGGCAGCGGGACGGGACCCAGCACCTCGGCGTCCGCCGGCAGGGCAGCGGCCTCCAGGAAGGCCTCCACCGCCTCCCCGCGCCCCGCCACCGCCGCCATCCGAGACACCGGCGGGAACCCCAGCTGCGCCCGCTCCGCGAGCTCCCGCACCGCGTGCCCCACGGGATCCCACCGCACCAGCGCCTGGACCGGCCGCAGCGTCGGCTCGGCCACCACCACGACCTGCCCGTCCGCCCGGACCAGCGAGGCGGCGGCGATCCAGCGCCGCAGCGCCTCCTCCCCCGCCCGCAGGTCGGGCCGGGTCAGCATCGCCCAGCCGTCGAGCAGCAGCGCCGCCGCGTACCCGGCGCCCGCCGCGACCGGTTCGGCGCCGGGGGTGGAGACCACGAGCGCCGGGCGGTCCGGCACCTCGTCCAGCACGTGGTCGCGCCCCGAGGTCCGCACCGGCACCGCCGGAAAGGCCCGGCCCAGCTCCTCCGCGGTCCGCCGCGCGCCCACCACCTGGGCCCGCAGCCGGAACGACCCGCACTCCTCGCAGTGCCACGCCGGCTCGCCCCGCCCGCACCAGCCGCAGTGCAGGTCCCGCTCGTCGGGGGCCTCCAGCGGCCCGGCGCACACGGTGCAGCGGGCCGGGGTGCGGCAGCGCTCGCACGCCAGCCGGGGCACGTACCCGCGCCGCGGCACCTGGACCAGCACGGGCCCGCTCCCCAGGCCCTCCCGCACGGTCTCCCAGGCCAGGCTCGGCAGCCGGGCCGCGCGGGCGGCCCCGTCGCGGGCCAGCAGCTCGTCGCCGACGGTACGGATCCGGGGGGCGGCGGCGCGCACCGTCTCCCGGTCGGCGGTCAGCGGCCGGGCCCAGCCGGACTCGACCAGCTGGGCGGCCTCGACCGTGCAGCTGGTGCTCCCGGCGAGGAAGGCGCAGCCGTCGGTGACCGCGCGCAGCTCCAGGACCTCGCGGACGTGCGGGAAGGGGGCGTGGTCGTCGCCGTGGCTGGAGTCGCCGTCGTCCCAGACCGCGACCAGCCCGAGGTCCCGTACGGGGGCGAACATCGCCGCCCGGGTGCCGACCACGGCCCGCACCGAGCCCCGGTTGACCGCGAGCCACTCCTGGTAGCGCTTCTCCGGCCCGGAGTCGGCGGTCAGCAGGGCGTGCCGGCCCTCGCCCAGCAGGGCGGTCAGGGCGGCGTCGACCCGGGAGGCCGTGCGCCCGTCGGGGACGACGGCCAGGGCGCCGCGGCCGGAGGCGAGGGTGGCCGCCATGGCACGGGCCAGCTCGTCGGCCCAGCCGGGGCCGGGCAGGGCGGTCCACACCGCGCGCGGGGTGCCGCCGCCGGCCAGGGCCCGCAGGAAGGCGGGCCCGGCGCCGTAGCGGCTCCAGCCGCCGGGCTCGGGCGCGGGGGGCGGGGGCAGCGGGGCCGGGGAGGGTTTGGCCTCGGCGCGGGCGTTGCGCTTGGGGAGCGCCAGCTGGAGGACGTCGGCCAGGCTGCCCGCGTACCGGTCGGCGACCGCGCGGGTGAGGGCCAGCATGCGGGGGCCGAGGACCACCTCGGGCGAGACGACCTGGGCGAGGGCGGCCAGCGCCCCCTCGTAGTCGGACTCGGCGCGCCGCTCGACGATGAACCCGTCGATGAGCCCGCCGCCCTCGCGGCGGCCCCCGTGCACCCGGTGGGCGCCGGCGCCGAAGCGGACCCGGACGCGGACGCCGGGGCGGGCGGTCTCGGAGAGCTCGGCGGGGACGGCGTAGTCGAAGAGGCGGTCGAGGTGGAGGACGCCCTTGTTGACGAGGACGCGGGCCACCGGCAGCTCCTCGGCGAGGGCGGCCCCGCGCCAGGTCCGCGGCTTGGCCTTGGGCGCCTTGGCCTTCGCCTCGGCGACCATCTCCCGGATGAGCGCGAGCTGCTGCGGGCCGCCGGGGCCGTCTGCGTCGGGTGCATTCTCGCTGCTCACAGCAGCATTCTTACCAGGGCCCACCGACAGTCGGAGCCCTCCCGAGGTCCCGGCGGGCGGCGGCGGTACCGCGGTCCTTCAACGCCGGGCTCGCACCCGGCTCCAGATGAAGCCGTCACCCCTCGCACCGGGAGGGCGCCCGCAGCCTATGCGGGACGTGTCCGGGCCGCAACGCGATACCGCCCCGGACCTGCGGGTCCGGGGCGGTATCGGGTGGAGCGGGTGCCGGTTGCGGGCGATTACAGACCGGCGGCGGCGCGCAGGGCGTCGACGCGGTCGGTGCGCTCCCAGGTGAAGTCGGGGAGCTCGCGGCCGAAGTGGCCGTACGCGGCGGTCTGGGCGTAGATCGGGCGCAGCAGGTCGAGGTCGCGGATGATCGCGGCCGGACGCAGGTCGAAGACCTCGCCGATCGCGTCCTCGATCTTCTGGACGTCGACCTTGGCGGTGCCGAAGGTCTCGACGAACAGGCCGACGGGCTCTGCCTTGCCGATCGCGTACGCGACCTGGACCTCGCAGCGGGCCGCGAGGCCGGCGGCGACGACGTTCTTGGCGACCCAGCGCATCGCGTACGCGGCCGAGCGGTCGACCTTCGACGGGTCCTTGCCGGAGAAGGCGCCGCCGCCGTGGCGGGCCATGCCGCCGTAGGTGTCGATGATGATCTTGCGGCCGGTCAGGCCGGCGTCGCCCATCGGGCCGCCGATCTCGAAGCGGCCGGTCGGGTTGACCAGCAGCCGGTAGCCCTCGGTGTCGAGCTTGATGCCGTCCTCGACGAGCTGCGCGAGCACGTGCTCGACGACGAACTCGCGGATGTCGGGCGCGAGCAGCGAGTCCAGGTCGATGTCCGCCGCGTGCTGCGTGGAGACGACGACCGTGTCCAGGCGCACGGCCTTGTCACCGTCGTACTCGATGGTGACCTGGGTCTTGCCGTCGGGGCGCAGGTACGGGATGGTCCCGTTCTTGCGGACCTCGGACAGGCGGCGGGAGAGCCGGTGCGCGATGTGGATCGGCAGCGGCATCAGCTCGGGGGTCTCGTCGCAGGCGTAGCCGAACATCAGGCCCTGGTCGCCGGCGCCCTGCTTGTCGAGCTCGTCCTCGTCGCCCTCGACGCGCTTCTCGTAGGCGGTGTCGACGCCCTGCGCGATGTCCGGGGACTGGGCGCCGATGGACACCGAGACGCCGCAGGAGGCGCCGTCGAAGCCCTTCTTCGAGGAGTCGTAGCCGATCTCGAGGATCTTGTCGCGGACGAGCTGGGCGATCGGGGCGTACGCCTTCGTCGTCACCTCGCCCGCGATGTGCACCAGGCCGGTGGTGATGAGGGTCTCCACGGCCACGCGCGAGGTCGGGTCCTCGGTGAGGAGGGCGTCGAGGATCGTGTCGCTGATCTGGTCAGCGATCTTGTCGGGGTGACCCTCGGTCACGGACTCCGAGGTGAACAGACGACGGGACACAATGCTCCCTGGGGTTGCAGCGGCTGCTGGCTGATCATTTGGCGGAACGATACCGGGGGCTGCGCCCGATCACGTTCCAGATGCAGTTTATCGGTCGCCACCGTTCGCCGGACCACCCGTCTCGCCTTATGGGAGCCGTGTGACCTGCGGCACTCCATTCTGACCCACGGATTTCCCGGCGAGAAGGGAAACGCTCAGGCGCGTCGGAGCTCGCTCGGGGGTGCGAGGCGCGGCGCGACCTGGTCCCAAATGACGTCCGCCAGGACTTCCTTAGGACCATAGGGGACCTGCAGCTCACCACCATCGGAGGCCAGGATGACGGCTTCGTTCTCCTCGGATCCGAAGGTCTTGCTCTCTCCGACCTCGTTGACGACGAGGAGGTCGCAGCCCTTGCGGCGGAGCTTGGCGCGGCCGTTGTCGAGGACGTCGTCCGTCTCGGCGGCGAATCCGACCACGACCTGACCCTTCAGGGCCCGCTCGGCGGAGATCTCGGCGAGCACGTCGGGGTTGCGCACGAGCGCCACCGGATCGGGGTCGCGGCCCTCCTGCTTCTTGATCTTGCCGTCGGCGTACGCGGCGGGGCGGAAGTCGGCCACGGCCGCCGCCATCACCACGGCGTCGGCGTCGGAGGCCGCCGCGAGGACCGCCTCGCGCAGCTGGAGGGCCGTGCCCACCCGGACGACGTCGGCCCCGGCGGGGTCGGCCAGCGCGGTGTTGGCGGCCACCAGGGTGACCCGGGCGCCGCGCGCCACGGCGGTGCGGGCCAGCGCGTAGCCCTGCTTGCCGGAGGAGCGGTTGCCGAGGAAGCGGACCGGGTCCAGGGGCTCGCGGGTACCGCCGGCGCTGATCACCACGTGCCGTCCGGCCAGGTCGGGGGCGGCGGTGCCGCGGGCGAGGACGGCCCGGCAGACCTCGAAGATCTCCTCCGGGTCGGGCAGCCGGCCCTTGCCGGTGTCCTTGCCGGTCAGGCGTCCGACGGCGGGCTCGATGACGACCGCGCCGCGGCGGCGCAGGGTGGCGACGTTCTCCTGCGTGGCGGGGTGCTCCCACATCTCGGTGTGCATCGCGGGGGCGAAGACCACCGGGCAGCGGGCGGTGAGCAGGGTGTTCGTGAGGAGGTCGTCGGCCAGGCCGTGGGCGGCCTTGGCGAGCATGTCGGCGGTGGCCGGGGCGACGACCACGAGGTCGGCGCTCTGGCCGATCCGCACGTGGGGCACCTCGTCCACGCTCTCCCACACCTCGGTGGAGGCCGGGTTCCCGGAGAGCGCGGCCCAGGTGGCCTCGCCGACGAAGTGCAGGGAGGCGGCCGTGGGCACCACCCGCACCTCGTGCCCGGACTCGGTCAGCCGGCGCAGCAGCTCGCACGCCTTGTAGGCGGCGATGCCACCGCTGACTCCCAGCACGACCTTCGGCTTGTCCACTGCTTCTCCCGTGATCGGTTGTGTACGTACCTATGACACACCACAGGCCCGGCAGCGGTGCTGCCGGGCCTGTGGTGTGCGACGTCGTGGCCTACTGGGCCGGGGCCTCGATGGCCTCGGAGGTCAGCAGACCCGCGTTGATCTCGCGCAGGGCGATCGAGAGCGGCTTCTCGTGGACGTGGGTGTCCACCAGCGGGCCGACGTACTCCAGCAGGCCCTCACCGAGCTGCGAGTAGTACGCGTTGATCTGACGCGCACGCTTGGCCGCGTAGATCACGAGGCTGTACTTCGAGTCCGTGGCCTCGAGCAGCTCGTCGATCGGCGGGTTGATGATGCCCTCGGGCGCGGTGATGGAAGAGGACACGCTCTACCTTCCGAAGATGGATAAAAGATCAGACAACTTCCATCAAGGCTAGCAGCTCACGTGCTACGTCCTCGACGGAGGTGTTGACCAGGGTGGTGTCGAACTCGGACTCGGCAGCGAGTTCGACCTTGGCGGTGTCGAGCCGGCGCGCGATGACCTCGGCGGTCTCGGTGCCCCGGCCGGTGAGCCGGCGGACCAGCTCGTCCCAGCTCGGCGGGGCCAGGAAGACCAACTGGGCCTCCGGCATCGACTCGCGGACGAGCCGGGCGCCCTGGAGGTCGATCTCCAGGAGGACCGGTTCGCCGTTGTCGAGCCGTTCCAGTACCGCGCCGCGCGGTGTGCCGTAGCGGTTGCCCGCGAACTCGGCCCACTCCAGCAGCTCGCCGTTGGCGATCAGCTTGTCGAACTCGTCGTCGTTGACGAAGAAGTACTGGACTCCGTGTCGCTCACCGGGCCGCGGCTTGCGGGTGGTGGCCGACACCGAGAGCCAGACCTCGGGGTGGACCTTGCGCATATGCGCGACGACCGTGCTCTTGCCGACCCCCGAGGGGCCGGAGAGCACGGTCAGCCGCGGACGAACCTCTGCTGCCATAGAGCGATTATCCAGGTTCTCGGGACTGCCTGAGAACGCCGGGAGAACTTCGGGCGACGCCTCAGGCGCCGCTACCGCCGAACTCACGCTCCAGAGAGGCGATCTGGTTGGAGCCGAGACCTCGGACACGCCGGGACTCGGAGATGCCGAGGCGCTCCATGATCTGCTTGGCGCGGACCTTGCCCACGCCGGGCAGCGACTCGAGAAGGGCGGAGACCTTCATCTTGCCGATGACGTCGTTCTCCTGGCCCGTCTTGATGACGTCGTGGAGGGAGGCGCCGGAGTGCTTGAGTCGATTCTTCACCTCGGCCCGCTCCCGGCGAGCCGCGGCGGCCTTTTCGAGCGCTGCTGCGCGCTGTTCAGGGGTAAGGGGCGGAAGAGCCACGCCTACGTCACCTCGGATGTCGAACTGTCGGATACGGACCGGCGGGGAGCCCTCGGGCACCACGCCGGGCGAGCTCCCGAACAGCGGTGGAACTCGATCGCTGCGCGTTCACTCTGGTCGGAGACTAGCGGCCAAGGCCGCTCCAGTCAGCGAGAACGGACGAAAAGTCCTGGTCAGCCTCCACTGAACCGTACATCACGGGCAAAACACCCCGGTTTTGTCCGGGGAAAGACGTTCGATTTTCGTCAGCCCGTGCCCGGTGGGCGCTCCGCGCCGGTCCGCGACCCGTCCGATCAGACCGCCACGGCCTCGCGGATCTCGTCCGCGAACCGCTTCGCGGAGGCCCTCAGGGCGGCGGTGTCCGGCCCGTGCTTGAGGACGCCTCGAGAGACGTTCGGGACCACGTTGCCCACGGCCGCGCCGAAGACCGCCGGGAGGTCGGCCGCGGTCGCGCCCTGGGCACCGATGCCGGGGGCCAGGAGCGGACCGTTGATGTCCAGGTCGAAGGAGGACAGGTCGCCCAGGGTGGCGCCGACCACCGCGCCGAAGGAGCCCATGGGCTCCGCCCCGGCGTTCTCCGCCGCCAGGTGCGCCAGCATGGTCGCCCCGATGGAACGGCCGTCCTCGCGCACCGCCCGCTGGACCTCCGCACCCTCCGGGTTGGAGGTCAGCGCCAGCACGAACAGGCCCGCACCGGAGGCGCGCGCCAGGTCCACGGCCGGCTTCAGCGAGCCGTAGCCCAGGTACGGGGAGACGGTCAGCGCGTCCGAGAACAGCGGGGAGGACGGGTCCAGGAACGCGGAGGCGTACGCGGCCATCGTGGAGCCGATGTCGCCGCGCTTGGCGTCCATGACCACCAGGGTCCCGGCCGCCCGGGCGTCCGCCACGGTCCGCTCCAGCACCGCCACGCCGCGCGAGCCGAAGCGCTCGAAGAAGGCGGCCTGCGGCTTGAAGACCGCCACCGAGTCGGCGAGCGCCTCCACGACGGTGCGGGAGAACCGCTCCAGGCCCGCGATGTCGTCCGCCAGGCCCCAGGAGTCCAGCAGGGCGGCGTGCGGGTCGATGCCGACGCACAGCGGGCCGCGCGCGTCCATCGCGGCGCGCAGGCGGGCGCCGAAGGGGGTCACGGGGGTCTGGGAGGTCACTGGGCGGCCTTTCGGGTCTCGGCGCCCACGGCCTCGGCCAGGGTCGCGTACGGGCTGGCGGCCAGGCGTGCGGCGAGGCCCTTGTGGATGGCGCGGGCGTAGAACGGGCCCTCGTAGATGAAGGCGCTGTAGCCCTGGACCAGGGTGGCGCCCGCCAGGATGCGCTGCCAGGCGTCCTCGGCGTTCTCGATGCCCCCGACGCCCACCAGGGTGATCCGGTCGCCCACACGGGCGTACAGGCGGCGCAGGACCTCCAGGGAGCGCTCCTTGACGGGGGCGCCGGACAGTCCGCCGGTCTCCTTGACCAGGGCCGGGTCGGACTTCAGGCCCAGGCCCTCGCGGGCGATGGTGGTGTTGGTGGCGATGATGCCGTCCAGGCCGAGCTCCAGGGCCAGGTCGGCGACCGCGTCCACGTCCTCGTCGGCGAGGTCCGGGGCGATCTTGACCAGCAGCGGGACGCGGCGGCCGGCGACCGAGCGGTCGGCGGCCTCGCGCACGGCCGTGAGCAGCGGGCGCAGGGACTCGGTGGCCTGGAGGTTGCGCAGGCCCGGGGTGTTGGGCGAGGAGACGTTGACGACCAGGTAGTCGGCGTGGCGGGCGAGGCGCTCGGTGGAGACGACGTAGTCGGCGGCGGCCTCGGCCTCCGGGACCACCTTGGTCTTGCCGATGTTGACGCCGACCACGGTCTTGAAGACCGGGTTGCGGGCGGCCAGGCGGGCCGCGACGGCCTCGGAGCCCTCGTTGTTGAAGCCCATGCGGTTGATCAGCGCGCGGTCGGGGACCAGGCGGAACAGCCGCTTCTTGGGGTTGCCGGGCTGCGCCTGGCCGGTGACCGTGCCGATCTCGACGTGGTCGAAGCCGAGCATGGTCATGCCGTCGATGGCGACGGCGTTCTTGTCGAAGCCGGCGGCGAGCCCGAAGGGGCCGTGCATGCGCAGGCCCAGGGCCTCGGTGCGCAGGCCCTCGTAGCGGGGGGCCAGGGCGGCCGCGACGAAGGTGCGCAGCACGGGGGTGCGGGCGGCGAGGCGGATCCACCGGAAGGCCGTGTAGTGGGCCTGCTCGGGGTCCATCCGCTTGAAGACCAGGTTGAAGAACAGCTTGTACATAGTCCGAAAAGTCCCTTCTGCGCTCACGAAGAGGGGGACACCCGGCGCGGATCGCGCGTCCGGTGTCCCCCTCTCGCTTACGGGCTGCTAGTCGCGGGAGGCGTTCAGGTGCTCCGCGTGCTCCTGGAGGGAGCGCACTCCGACCTCGCCGCGGCCGAGCGCGTCGATGCCCTGGACGGCGGCGGCGAGCGCCTGGACCGTCGTCAGGCACGGGACGCCGCGCGCCACGGCCGCCGTGCGGATCTCGTAGCCGTCGAGGCGGCCGCCGGTGCCGTACGGGGTGTTGACGATCAGGTCGACCTGGCCGTCGTGGATGAGCTGGACGACGGTCTTCTCGCCGTTCGGGCCCTCGCCCTCGCTGAGCTTGCGCACGACGGTGGCGTTGATGCCGTTGCGCTTGAGGACCTCGGCGGTGCCGGAGGTGGCCAGCAGCTCGAAGCCGTGGGCGACCAGCTCGCGGGCCGGGAAGACCATCGAGCGCTTGTCGCGGTTGGCGACCGAGATGAAGGCGCGGCCCTTGGTGGGGAGCGGGCCGTAGGCGCCGGCCTGCGACTTGGCGTACGCGGTGCCGAAGACCGAGTCGATGCCCATGACCTCGCCGGTGGAGCGCATCTCCGGGCCGAGGACGGTGTCGACGCCGCGGCCGTGGATGTCGCGGAAGCGCGACCACGGCATGACGGCCTCCTTGACGGAGATCGGCGCGTCCAGCGGCAGGGTGCCGCCGTCGCCCTCCTTGGGGAGCATGCCCTCGGCGCGCAGCTCGGCGATGGTGGCGCCGAGACCGATGCGGGCGGCGGCCTTCGCGAGCGGGACGGCGGTGGCCTTCGAGGTGAAGGGCACGGTCCGGGAGGCGCGCGGGTTGGCCTCCAGGACGTAGAGGATGTCGCCCGCCATCGCGAACTGGATGTTGATCAGGCCGCGGACGCCGACGCCCTTGGCGATGGCCTCGGTGGAGGCGCGCAGGCGCTTGATGTCGTAGCCGCCGAGGGTGATCGGGGGCAGGGCGCAGGCCGAGTCGCCGGAGTGGATGCCGGCTTCCTCGATGTGCTCCATGACGCCGCCGAGGTAGAGCTCCTCGCCGTCGTAGAGGGCGTCCACGTCGATCTCGATGGCGTCGTCGAGGAACCGGTCGACCAGCACGGGGCGGGTCGGGGAGATCTCGGTCGACTCCGCGATGTACGACTCCAGGCGGGTCTCGTCGTAGACGATCTCCATGCCGCGGCCGCCGAGCACGTAGGACGGGCGGACGAGGACCGGGTAGCCGATCTCGTCGGCGATCGCCTTCGCGCCCGCGAAGGTGGTGGCGGTGCCGTGCTTGGGGGCGGGCAGGCCGGCCTCGGCCAGGACGCGGCCGAAGGCGCCGCGGTCCTCGGCGGCGTGGATGGCCTCCGGCGAGGTGCCGACGACCGGGACGCCGTTGTCCTTGAGGGCCTGGGCGAGACCGAGCGGGGTCTGGCCGCCGAGCTGGACGACGACGCCGGCGATGGGGCCGGCCAGCGACTCGGCGTGGACGATCTCCAGCACGTCTTCGAGCGTCAGCGGCTCGAAGTACAGGCGGTCGGAGGTGTCGTAGTCCGTCGAGACGGTCTCGGGGTTGCAGTTGACCATCACGGTCTCGTAGCCGGCGTCGCTGAGGGCGAAGGAGGCGTGGACGCAGGAGTAGTCGAACTCGATGCCCTGGCCGATGCGGTTCGGGCCGGAGCCCAGGATGATCACCGCGGGCTTGGTGCGCGGGGCGACCTCGGACTCCTCGTCGTAGGACGAGTAGAAGTACGGGGTCTTCGCGGCGAACTCGGCGGCGCAGGTGTCGACCGTCTTGTAGACCGGGCGCACGCCGAGGGCGTGGCGGACCTCGCGGACGACGTCCTCGCGCAGGCCGCGGATCTCGGCGATCTGGGCGTCGGAGAAGCCGTGGCGCTTGGCCTCGGCGAGGAGCTCGGGCTCCAGCTTCTCGACGGAGGCGAGCTCGTCGGCGATCTCCTTGATCAGGAAGAGCTGGTCGACGAACCACGGGTCGATCTTCGTGGCCTCGAACACCTCCTCCTGCGTGGCGCCGGCGCGGATGGCCTGCATGACGGTGTTGATGCGGCCGTCGGTCGGGCGGACCGCGACGCGCAGCAGTTCGTCCTTGTCACCGGGCTCGCCGACGAAGGTGAACTGCGAGCCCTTCTTCTCCAGGGAGCGCAGGGCCTTCTGGAGGGCCTCGGTGAAGTTGCGGCCGATGGCCATGGCCTCGCCCACCGACTTCATGGTGGTGGTGAGGGTGGCGTCGGCGGCCGGGAACTTCTCGAAGGCGAAGCGCGGGGCCTTGACGACGACGTAGTCGAGGGTCGGCTCGAAGGAGGCCGGCGTCTTCTCGGTGATGTCGTTGGGGACCTCGTCCAGCGTGTAGCCGATGGCCAGCTTGGCGGCGATCTTGGCGATCGGGAAGCCGGTGGCCTTCGACGCGAGCGCGGAGGAGCGGGAGACGCGCGGGTTCATCTCGATGACGATGACGCGGCCGTCGACCGGGTCGATCGCGAACTGGATGTTGCAGCCGCCGGTGTCGACGCCGACCTCGCGGATGATCGCGATGCCGATGTCGCGCAGCCGCTGGTACTCGCGGTCGGTGAGGGTCATCGCCGGGGCGACGGTGATGGAGTCGCCGGTGTGGACGCCCATCGGGTCGAAGTTCTCGATGGAGCAGACGACGACCACGTTGTCCTTGGTGTCGCGCATCAGCTCCAGCTCGTACTCCTTCCAGCCGAGGATGGACTCCTCCAGGAGCACCTCGGTGGTCGGGGAGAGCGTCAGGCCCTGGCCGGCGATGCGGCGCAGCTCGTCCTCGTCGTGGGCGAAGCCGGAGCCGGCGCCGCCCATGGTGAAGGAGGGGCGCACGACGACGGGGTAGCCGCCGAGGGTGTCGACACCCTTGATGACGTCGTCCATCGAGTGGCAGATGACCGAGCGGGCGGACTCGCCGTGGCCGATCTTGGCCTTCACGGCCTCGACGACGCCCTTGAAGAGGTCGCGGTCCTCGCCCTTGTTGATGGCCTCGACGTTGGCGCCGATGAGCTCGACGCCGTACTTCTCCAGCACGCCCTGCTCGTGCATGGAGATGGCCGTGTTGAGGGCCGTCTGGCCGCCCAGGGTGGGCAGGAGCGCGTCGGGGCGCTCCTTGGCGATGATCTTCTCGACGAACTCGGGGGTGATCGGCTCGACGTACGTGGCGTCGGCGATCTCCGGGTCGGTCATGATCGTCGCGGGGTTGGAGTTCACCAGGATGACCCGCAGGCCCTCGGCCTTGAGGATGCGGCAGGCCTGGGTGCCGGAGTAGTCGAACTCGGCGGCCTGGCCGATGACGATCGGGCCGGAGCCGATGACCAGGACGGACTGGATATCGGTGCGCTTAGGCACGCTCGGCCTCCATAAGGCTGACGAAGCGGTCGAAGAGGTACGCGGCGTCGTGCGGGCCGGCAGCCGCTTCGGGGTGGTACTGGACGCTGAAGGCCGGCTGGTCGAGCAGCTGGAGGCCTTCGACGACGTTGTCGTTCAGGCAGACGTGGGAGACCTCGGCGCGGCCGAAGGGGGTCTCGGACACCTTGTCGAGGGGCGCGTCGACGGCGAAGCCGTGGTTGTGCGCGGTGACCTCGACCTTGCCGGTGGTGCGGTCCTGGACCGGCTGGTTGATGCCGCGGTGGCCGTACTTCAGCTTGTAGGTGCCGAAGCCGAGCGCGCGGCCCAGGATCTGGTTGCCGAAGCAGATGCCGAAGAGGGGGGTCTTGCGCTCCAGGACGCCCCGCATGACGGCGACGGGGCCGTCGGCGGTGGCCGGGTCGCCCGGGCCGTTGGAGAAGAAGACGCCATCCGGCTCGACCGCGTACACGTCCTCGACGGTGGCGGTGGCGGGCAGCACGTGCACCTCGATGCCGCGCTCGGCCATCCGGTGCGGGGTCATGCCCTTGATGCCGAGGTCGACGGCGGCGACGGTGAAGCGCTTCTCGCCGATCGCGGGGACGACGTACGCCTCCTTGGTGGCGACCTCGGCGGAGAGGTTCGCGCCCTTCATCTGCGGCTGCGCCTTCACCTTCGCGAGCAGCGCCGCGTCGTCGGCGATCGCCTCGCCCGAGAAGATGCCGACGCGCATGGCGCCGCTCTCGCGCAGGTGGCGGGTCAGGGCGCGGGTGTCGACGCCGCTGATGCCGACGACGCCCTGCTTGACGAGCTCCTCGTCCAGCGAGCGCTGCGAGCGCCAGTTGGACGGGATGCGCGCGGGGTCGCGCACGACGTAGCCGGAGACCCAGATGCGGGAGGACTCGGGGTCCTCGTCGTTGACACCGGTGTTGCCCACGTGGGGGGCGGTCATCACGACGACCTGCCGGTGGTACGACGGGTCGGTGAGGGTCTCCTGGTAGCCGGTCATGCCGGTGGAGAACACGGCCTCGCCGAAGGTCTCCCCCACTGCGCCGTAGGCGCGGCCGCGGAAGATACGGCCGTCCTCCAGGACGAGTACGGCGGGAGCTTTGGCTGCTCCCCTGGTGGAGGTCGTCATCGTTCGGCGCCTTCCGTCGTGATGGATGTGTTCATGGAGTTGATCGCCTCGACCCAGGCGGCGTGCTCGGCCGCGCGGTCGGAGCGGAATCCGGAGTCGATCAGCTTGTCCCCGTGCGCCCAGGTGACGACGAGCAGACCGCCCTCGGTGAGTACCTTGCCCGCGATTCCCTTGTCGAGGCGGGCGCCGCGCAGCTGCGGGGCCGGTACGAAGAAGTCGGTGGCACCCGGACGGACCACGTCGAGCCCCACGTCGGTGAGGGTGAGCTCCACGCGGCTGCGCACTCCCAGACCGTGGGCGACGATCCGGTCGAGCCACTGCCCGGCGGTGGTGGACCCGTGGTACCGGCCGGTCAGGGCCAGCCGGTGCTCGGGGAGGCCGCCGGGTGCGGCGGGCAGTTCCGGCAGGTCGTTCTGCAGGGCGCCGCGCCATTTCCAGCCCTGCCGCATCAGCCAGTAGACGAAGGCGATGAAGACGAGCAGACCGACCACCCATGCGATGCGGGCGCCCCAGTCCGTCACCTCCGCCGACTGTCGCTCGGCGGCCTCGGCGGCCAGTTGGATCACTGCAGGTGTCACGCGAGTTTCCCGTCCACGACCGTTGCGCGGCCCCGCAGGAAGGTGTGGGTGACGCGCCCCGGCAGCTCACGGCCCTCGTAAGGCGTGTTGCGGCTGCGGGAGGCGAAGTGTGCGGGGTCCACGGGACCACGGTACGAGGTATCGACCAAGGTCAGGTTCGCGGGTTCACCTGCCGAGACGGGCCGGCCGTGCTGGTGGGACAGGCCGCCGATGCGGGCGGGGGCGAAGGACATGCGCTCGGCGACGCCGGCCCAGTCCAGCATCCCGGTCTCCACCATCGTCTGCTGGACGACGGAGAGCGCGGTCTCCAGGCCCACCATGCCCATGGCGGCGGCGGCCCACTCGCAGTCCTTGTCCTCGTGCGGGTGCGGGGCGTGGTCGGTGGCGACGATGTCGATCGTGCCGTCGGCGAGCGCCTCGCGCAGGGCCGTCACGTCGCGCTCGGTGCGCAGCGGCGGGTTGACCTTGTAGACCGGGTTGTACGAGCGCACCAGCTCGTCGGTGAGGAGCAGGTGGTGCGGGGTGACCTCGGCGGTGACGTCGATGCCGCGGGACTTGGCCCAGCGGACGATCTCGACGGAGCCGGCGGTGGAGAGGTGGCAGATGTGCACGCGGGAGCCGACGTGCTCGGCGAGGAGGACGTCGCGGGCGATGATCGACTCCTCGGCGACGGCCGGCCAGCCGCCCAGGCCCAGCTCCGCGGAGACGGTGCCCTCGTTCATCTGGGCGCCCTCGGTGAGGCGGGGCTCCTGGGCGTGCTGGGCGACGACGCCGCCGAAGGCCTTCACGTACTCCAGGGCGCGGCGCATGATCACGGCGTCGTCCACGCACTTGCCGTCGTCGGAGAAGACGGTGACGCGGGCGGCGGACTCGTGCATGGCGCCCAGCTCGGAGAGCTTCTTGCCCTCCAGGCCGACGGTGACGGCGCCGATGGGCTGCACGTCGCAGTAGCCGGACTCCTTGCCCAGGCGCCAGACCTGCTCGACCACGCCGGCGGTGTCGGCGACCGGGAAGGTGTTGGCCATCGCGAAGACGGCGGTGTAACCGCCGGAGGCGGCGGCGCGGGTGCCGGTGAGGACGGTCTCGGAGTCCTCGCGGCCCGGCTCGCGCAGGTGGGTGTGGAGGTCGACGAGGCCCGGGAGGAGGACCTGGCCGGCCGCCTCGATGACGGTGTCGACGCCTTCGGCGGACAGGCCGGTGCCGACCTCGGCGATGGTCTCGCCGTCGATCAGGACGTCCTGCGCCTCGCCGCCGAGGACCTGCGCACCGCGGATAAGGATCTTGCTCATGGTTACTTGTTCTCCTCGGTGCGGGCGGTGGTGACGGCGGGCTCGGAGCCTCCGAGCAGCAGGTACAGGACGGCCATGCGGATCGAGACGCCGTTGGCGACCTGCTCGACGACCGTGCAGCGGTCGGAGTCGGCGACCTCGGCGGTGATCTCCATGCCGCGGACCATCGGGCCGGGGTGCATCACGATGGCGTGCTCGGGCATCTTGGCCATGCGGGCGGCGTCCAGGCCGTAGCGGCGGGAGTACTCGCGCTCGGTCGGGAAGAAGGCGGCGTTCATCCGCTCGCGCTGGACGCGCAGCATCATGACCGCGTCGGACTTGGGGAGCACCTCGTCCAGGCCGTAGGAGACCTCGCAGGGCCAGTTCTCGACGCCGACCGGCACCAGGGTGGGCGGGGCCACCAGGGTGACCTCGGCGCCGAGGGTGTGCAGCAGGTCCACGTTGGAGCGGGCCACGCGGCTGTGCAGGACGTCGCCGACGAGGGTGATCCGGCGGCCGTCGAGGCCCTTGCCGAGACCGGCGTCGCGGCCGACCAGGCGGCGGCGCATGGTGAAGGCGTCGAGCAGGGCCTGGGTGGGGTGCTGGTGGGTGCCGTCGCCGGCGTTGATCACCGGGGCGTCGATCCAGCCGGAGTTGGCGAGCCGGTAGGGGGCGCCGGAGGCGTGGTGGCGGATGACGACCGCGTCGACGCCCATGGCCTCCAGGGTCTGGGCGGTGTCCTTGAGGGACTCGCCCTTGGAGACGCTGGAGCCCTTCGCGGCGAAGTTGATGACGTCGGCGGAGAGGCGCTTCTCGGCGGCTTCGAAGGAGATCCGGGTACGGGTCGAGTCCTCGAAGAACAGGTTGCAGATCGTGCGGCCGCGCAGGGTGGGCAGCTTCTTTATCGGCCGGTCGGCGACGCGCGCCATCTCCTCGGCGGTGTCGAGGATGAGGACGGCGTCGTCGCGCGTGAGGTCGGCGGCCGAGATGAGGTGGCGCTTCATCTGGGTGCTCCGTAAGTCGGGAGGAGGGCAGGCAGACAGGGCTGACGGTGGTGCGGGCAGGGCAGGCCCGGGCACGGACCCCGGCCCGGGGCCCCGTACCCGCGGTGGGCTACTGCGCGGCTGCCTGGACGGTCCGCTGGCCGAGCAGCACGGCGTCGCGGCCGTCCTCCTCCTGGAGCTGGACCCGGACGGTCTCCCGCAGCGACGTGGGCAGGTTCTTGCCCACGTAGTCGGCGCGGATCGGAAGTTCACGGTGGCCGCGGTCGACGAGGACCGCGAGCTGGACGGCGCGGGGGCGGCCGAGGTCGCCGAGCGCGTCGAGGGCGGCGCGGATGGTGCGGCCCGAGAAGAGGACGTCGTCGATGAGGACCACGAGGCGGCCGTCGATGTCGTCACCGGGGATCTCGGTGCGGCCGATGGCGCGGGCGGGCTTCATCCGCAGGTCGTCGCGGTACATGGTGATGTCGAGGGAGCCGACCGGGATCTTCGTCCCGGTGATCTCCTCGAGCTTGGCGGCCAGCCGGCGGGCGAGGAACACACCGCGGGTGGGGATGCCGAGGAGCACCACGTCGTCGGCGCCCTTGGCGCGTTCGACGATCTCGTGGGCGATACGGGTCAGTACCCGGGCGATGTCCTGTGCCTCCAGCACGGGGCGCATCGCTTCATCGGGAGAGACCGGGGAAACCTGGCTGTCCATGAAGAGGACCTCCTTCTCCGCCTCACGGGACGGACCTTAAAGGACGTCTGATGTACGCCGTCCACGGTACCAGGGCCCGGCGGACACCTGCGCACCGGGCCCGCCCGCTCCCCCTCGTACGAGGGCGTCGATGACCATTCGGCTTGACGCATCCACGTAACGCTGCGTAACCTCACAGTGAGTTACCAGCCGCGCGGCGGAGCCGCACGTCACAGCGTCCGGGAGCGTTATGTCCAGCGAATACGCCAAACAGCTCGGGGCCAAGCTCCGTGCCATCCGCACCCAGCAGGGCCTCTCCCTCCACGGTGTCGAGGAGAAGTCCCAGGGCCGTTGGAAGGCCGTGGTGGTCGGTTCCTACGAGCGCGGGGACCGCGCCGTCACCGTCCAGCGCCTCGCCGAGCTGGCGGACTTCTACGGGGTTCCGGTCCAGGAGCTGCTCCCGGGCACGACCCCCGGCGGGGCCGCCGAGCCGCCGCCGAAGCTGCGCCTCGACCTGGAGCGCCTGGCGGGCGTGCCCGCCGAGAAGGCCGGCCCGCTCCAGCGTTACGCCGCGACCATCCAGAGCCAGCGCGGCGACTACAACGGCAAGGTGCTGTCGATCCGCCAGGACGACCTGCGCACCCTGGCCGTCATCTACGACCAGTCCCCCTCGGTCCTGACCGAGCAGCTGATCAGCTGGGGCGTCCTGGACGCCGACGCGCGCCGCGCCGTGGCCCACGAGGACATCTAGTCCCCCGGGCCGGCAACGGCCACACCAGCAGAAACGTACCGGCGGGTGCCGGGACCCCCCCG
>NZ_JBHVUQ010000159.1:0-17419 GCF_042884105.1 Streptomyces sp. NPDC058157 | reverse complement strand
TATCACCCATGCACACCCCTACGGCTCGACCCCGTCCTCGACCACACGAACCTACTGGCCCTCGACCTTGACCAAACACATAGGGGCACCCCCCCTCGGGCGCCCGGGGGCCGGTCCCCGGGCCCCGAGGGGGGGGGCGGACCGCCCCGGTCCCGGGGGTCAGGCGCCCAGGGCGCGTGATGCCGTGTAGATCAGCAGGCCCGCCAAGGCGCCCACCACCGTGCCGTTGATGCGGATGAACTGGAGGTCGCGGCCGATGTGGGCCTCGATCTTGCGGGAGGTGTGCTCCGCGTCCCAGGCCGCCACCGTGTCCGTGATCAGGGAGGTGATCTCCGTGCGGTACGTGGTGACCAGGTAGACCAGCGCGCCCTCGATCCAGCCCTCCACCTTCGCCTGCAGGCGCCCGTCCGTGGCCAGCCGGGCGCCCAGGGACATCAGCGAGGAGCGCACGCGCAGCCGCAGCTCGCTGCGTTCGTCCTCCGCCGCCGAGATGATCATGGAGCGGACCGCCGTCCACGCCGACGCGATCACGTCCTGCACCTCGCCCCGGGCCAGGACCTCCGACTTCAGCCGTTCCACCCGGGCCCGCGTGTCCGTGTCCGACTGGAGGTCCGCCGCGAAGTCCGTCAGGAAGCGGTCCACCGCCCCGCGCGCCGGGTGGCCCGGCATGTCGCGCATCTCCGTGACGAACCGCAGCAGCTCCTTGTACACCCGGTCGCCGATCTTGCGGTCGACGAAGCGCGGGGTCCAGCCGGGGGCGCCGCCCTGGACGGCGTCCATGACGGAGTCCCCGTGGGTGACCAGCCAGTCGTGGGCCTTGGCGCAGATCAGGTCGACCGCCCGGCGGTGGCCGCCGTCGGCGACGACCCGCTCCAGGGTCTTGCCGATGCCCGGCGCGATCTCCGCCGCCTCCGCCCGGCGGGTGATGGCCTCGCCGACGACGGCCTGGACGTCGGAGTCGCGCAGGACGGTCAGGGCGCCGCGCAGCGCGGTGGCCAGTTCCGCCGTGACCCGGTCGGCGTGCTCGGGCTCGGCCAGCCAGGCGCCGAGGCGGCCGCCGATGCCCAGGGCGTTCAGCCGGGCGCGTACGACGTCCGCGGAGAGGAAGTTCTCGCCCACGAACTCCCCCAGCGAGACCCCCAGCTGGTCCTTCTTCGTGGGGATGATCGCCGTGTGGGGGATGGGCAGCCCCAGGGGGCGGCGGAAGAGGGCCGTCACCGCGAACCAGTCGGCGAGCGCGCCGACCATGCCGGCCTCCGCCGCGGCGGCCACGTATCCGGCCCAGCCGCCCGCGCCCCAGGCCTGCTGGGCGCATTTGGCCAGGACGTAGACCACGGCGACGACGATCAGCAGGCCGGTCGCGGTCGTCTTCATCCGCCGCACGCCGCGCCGCCGCTCCTCGTCCGCCTCGTTGAAGACGAACGCGCCGCGGGCGGGTGGGCCCGGAGTCGTTCCGGGTTCCTTCATGTGGTGCTCCTGCCTTCCCCCGATGGCCGGTTTTGTCTGCATAGCATCCGACTCCCGGGAGGGCCGGGGAGTTCCCGGCGCGCCGCCGACCGGGTCCCCAGGTCCGACAGGGCCTAGAGCTCCTTGCGGACCTCGCCGCCGTCCAGGTCCCGGCCGCCCTTGGGCCGCTTCGGCGGCTTCGGCGCCTTGACCTTGACCGCCACCCCGCCCCAGAAGGCCAGGCCGTTGACGATCACCCGCGGAGCCCCCGGTTCCGGGCGGTTCTCCAGGGACCTGCCCTGGTCGAAGCCGCCCATGACGCCGATGCCCCGTACGTCGACCTCGACGCCCGGCGGGACGGTGATCTCGATGCCGCCCATGATGGCCACGCAGGTGATGACGACCTCGGGCGCCGCGAAGTCGGCCTCGCGCAGGTCGAGCTCGCCACCGCCCCAGAAGGCCACGGCGTTGAACTGCGCGGGCACCGTCCAGTGCCCCTTGCGCTGGAACCCCGACATGATCGCGACCGCCGACGAGGAGGCCGACGTACCGCCGATGCGGGACTGCCACGAGGAGGAGGGGGCGGAAACGGCGCCGGGGGCGTAGGAGAAGGCCGAGGGGGACTCGGGGGCCGGGAGGTCGCCGGTCAGGGGTTCGAGCTCGGCGTACGTGCGGGACTTGTACGCCGCCTCGAGCCGCTCCTCGAACTCCTCCATGTCGAGCCGGCCCTCGGCGACGGCGTCCCGCAGGCGCTCGACGACCCGCTCGCGGTCGGCGTCCGACGCCCTCATGGACGGGGCGGCCGACGCCTGCCGCCCAGGGGCCTTCTCCAGGGAGGTCTTCTCCGGGGAGGTCTTCTCCGGGGAGGTCTTCTCCGGCGTCGCCTGCTCCGGGCGCTCGTCACTCATACGGTCAGACTAGGCGGCGGAGGCGGCCTGTTGAACGGTGCGGACCCCGGCCCGGACCCCGACCGCGCCCCTGATTTACCCCTGAGGCCGGGCCCGGGACGCCCTCCCCCGCCGCCCCCTCAGCCCCGTCCCGCGTACATCCGTGCGATGACGTCCTCGATGTCCGGCTCCCGCACCGACAGGTCCAGCAGCGGGTACCGCGCCGCCACCGCCGCCACCAGCGGCGCCGCCGACTCCCGGGCCGGGAACGCCAGCCACTGCCGCGCCCCCTCCACCCGCACCACCCGCGCCCCCGCCACCTCCACCGGCGGGAGCTCCCGCTCCAGGTCCACCACCAGGGTCCGTTCACCGCCCTCCCCCAGCGCGTGCAGACCGCCCAGCGCCCCGTCGTACACCAGCCGGCCGTGGTCGATCACCATCACCCGCTCGCACAGCTGCTCGATGTCCTGGAGGTCGTGCGTCGTCAGCAGCACCGTCGTCCCGAGCTCCTCGTTCAGCTGCCGCAGGAAACCCCGCACCCGCGCCTTGCTCACCACGTCCAGCCCGATCGTCGGCTCGTCCAGGTACAGCACCTCCGGGTCGTGCAGCAGCGCCGCCGCGACGTCCCCGCGCATCCGCTGCCCCAGCGACAGCTGCCGCACCGGCACGTCCAGCAGGGCCCCGAGTTCCAGCTGCTCCACGCAGCGGTCCAGGTTCTCCCGGAACCGGGCCTCCGGAATCCGGTACATCCGCCGCATCAGCCCGTACGAGTCCTTCAGCGGCAGGTCCCACCACAGGGTGGTCCGCTGGCCGAAGACCACCCCGATCCGGTGTGCGAGGCGCATCCGCTCCCGCGACGGGTCGATGCCCGCCACCCGCAGCCGGCCGCCGCTCGGGGTGAGGATGCCCGTCAGCATCTTGATCGTGGTGGACTTCCCCGCGCCGTTGGGCCCGATGTATCCGACCACCTCACCCCGCGCGACCTCGAAGCTGATCCCGTCCACCGCCCTGACCTGGCGTTTCTCCCGGCGCATCGGCCCCACCCGGCGCCGTACCTCGAAGACCTTCTCGACCGCCTCCAGAGAGACGAGGACATCCGACACGACTAGCTCCCCGTGCTTCGGTACGAACGGACCCCCGCGCGCCAGGCCAGCGACGCGGGCAGGAACACCGCGAAGGCCACCAGCGGGCTCAGGTACGCGACCCACCCCGGCAGCCCCAGCGGATCGGGCCGCCCCAGCACGTACAGCGCGGGCAGCCAGTTGACGAAGGCCAGCGGGACCACGAAGGTCACCCCGCGCAGCAGCTCCTTCGCGAACACCGTCGGCGGGTACTGGAGCATCGTGCAGCCCCCGTACGTGAAGGAGTTCTGCACCTCCGCCGCCTCCCCGGCGACGAACTGGAAGGCCGCCCCGGCCACCAGCACCCCGCCGAAGATCCCCGCCCCGGCCACCACCATGACCGGCACCAGCAGCACCTTCCCCGGCGTCCAGTCCACGTCGAGCACCGCGAGCGCCCAGCCCAGCACCCCCAGCCCCTGAGCGATCCGCCCCAGCCGCCGCAGCGCGAACCGGTCCGCGGCCACCTGCGCGAGCAGCGGAACGGGCCGCACCAGCATGGTGTCGAGGGAGCCGTCGCGGATCCGGGCGCCGACCCGGTCGGTGTTGCCGAGGAGCAGGTCCGCCAGCCCGAGGGAGGCGGAGCAGGCCCCGTACAGGAGGGCGATCTCGGGCAGGGTGAACCCGCCGAGCGCGTCCACGTGGGAGAACATGACGGCGATCGCGACGAAGTCCAGCGCCGTGATCGCCGCGTTCCCGAAGGTGGCCAGCAGGAACGACATCCGGTACGTCATCGTCGAGCGGATCCACATCCCCACGATCAGCCCGTAGCCACGCAGCCCCTCGCGCAGCCGGCCGCCGCGCCCCGGCGCGGGCTCGTACGGCCGCCCCGGCCCGCCCGCCCCCGCAGGCGCCACCACCGTCACCTCAGCCACCCTGGACCACCACCTTCCGCGTGGCCGCCGACTGCACCAGCCGCCCCGCGCCCAGCAGCCCCGCCGCCCACACGGCCTGGAAGCCCAGCGCCCGTACCGCTGCCCCGGACCCGGCGTGGGTGCCGAGCAGCACGTCCAGCGGGACCTGGAGCATCGCCGCCCACGGCAGCAGCCGCACCGCCTCGCCGAAGCCGCCGGGGAAGACGGTCAGCGGCAGCAGCATCCCGGAGCAGAAGACGGTGACGACGGTCGCCACCATGTTGACGCCCGACCCGTCCAGCAGCCAGAACGCGGCCAGCCCCAGCAGGTACCGCACCCCGAACCCGACGACCAGCCCGAGGGCGACCGACAGCAGGAACAGCAGCCAGCGCAGCGGATCGGACGGCAGCGCCAGGGTGAACGCGCACGCCCCGGCCACCAGGGGCAGCAGCCCGCGCCCCAGCAACTGGAAGCCCGCACGGCCGAGGTCGGTCGCCAGCCACCAGGCCTGCAGATCGGCCGGACGGTACAGGTCGACGGCGATGTCACCCGTACGGATGCGTTCTTGGAGCTCCTCCTGGAACCCGCCCCCGATGAGCGAGCCGGCCGCCAGCAGGGACTGGCTGACCCAGACGAAGGTGAGGGCCTGGGCCTGGTCGTAGCCGCCGAGGTGGGGGCGCTCGTCCCACAGCGCGATGTAGGTGTACGCGACGATGAAGCCGAAGACCGTGTTGGTGAAGACCCCGGCGGCGGTCGCCGTGCCGTAGGCCGCGTAGCGCCGGAAACCGCCCGCCGCGACGGCCAGATAGAGCCGCACCGTATCCCTCCGTTTCCCACGTCGTTCCTACGTCGGCCAAAGCGGGCGAGCTTAGTGCGGAGGGGCGAGCCACGCGACCGTTTTACGCCCGTCCGAAGCGGATCCAGCGGCCATCGGGTAGACACCATGAGGTACGGATGTGGATATTTCACACGGTCACGAGGAGTCCCGGCGATGAGCGGCAGCGGCCCGAGCGAGGGCAAGGCGAAGGGCGACGCCAACGGCAAGGGCCAGGGCAGCGGCGAGGGCAGCGGCAAAAGCGACGGCAAGGGCGGCGACAAGGGCAGCGGCAAGGCCGCCGCCAAGGGGAAACGCAAGCGCACCGGATGGCGACGCCTCGTCCCCACCTGGCGGATGGTCCTCGGCGGGATCCTGCTGCTCCTGCTGCTGATCGGCGGCGCGCTCGTCGCCGGCTACCTGCTGGTCGACATCCCCCCGGCCAACGCGGCCGCCACCGCCCAGTCCAACGTGTTCCTCTACGCCGACGGTTCCCCGCTCGCCCGCGACGGCGAGGTCAACCGCGTCAACGTGCCGCTCTCCCAGGTCCCCCGCAGCGTCCAGGAGGCCGTACTGGCCGCCGAGGACCGGGACTTCTACTCCGAACGGGCGGTCGACCCCAAGGCGATGATCCGCGCCGCCTGGAACACCGCCACCGGCAAGGGCACGCAGTCCGGCTCCACCATCACCCAGCAGTACGTCAAGAACTACTACCTGGGCCAGGAACAGACCATCAAACGCAAGGTCAAGGAGTTCTTCATCGCGATCAAACTCGGTCGCGAGAAGTCCAAGGACTACATCCTTGAGGGCTATCTGAACACCAGTTACTTCGGCCGCAACGCCTACGGCATCCAGGCCGCCGCCCAGGCCTACTACGGCAAGGACGTCAACAAGCTCACCACCCCCGAGGGCGCCTACCTCGCCACCCTCCTCAACTCCCCCAGCGCCTTCGACGTCGTCTCCCACCCCCAGAGCCGCGACCGCGCCCTCGCCCGCTGGAACTACGTCCTCGACGGCATGGCCAAGAAGAAGTGGCTGACCCCCGAGGAACGGGCCGCGGCCACCTTCCCCGAACCGGGCAAGGTCCGCGCCGCCGCCGGGCTCTCCGGCCAGCGCGGCTACCTGGTCGAAGCCGTCAAGGACTACATCACCGAACGCAAGATCCTCGACGACAAGACCCTCGCCGAGGGCGGCTACCGGATCACCACCACCATCGACAAGCGCCGCGAGAACGCCTTCGTCGACGCCGTCCAGAAGCAGATGGTCGACAAGCTCGACCCGGCGGCCCGCCCGGCCGACAAGGTGGTGCGCGCCGGCGGGGTCTCCATCGACCCGGCCACCGGCAAGGTCGTCGCCATGTACGGCGGCATCGACTACACCAAGCAGTACGTCAACAACGCGACCCGGCACGACTACCAGGTGGCCTCCACCTTCAAGCCGTTCGTCTTCGCCTCCGCCGTCGAGAACGACTCCCGCACCCAGGACGGCCGCCGGATCACCCCGAACACGATCTACAACGGGGACAACCGGCGCCGCGTCGTCGGCACCCGCATCCCCTACGCCCCCGAGAACGAGGGCCAGCAGTCGTACGGCCAGATCACCGTCAACACCGCGACCGACCTCTCCGTGAACACCGTCTTCGCCCAGATGGTCGTCGACGTCGGCACGGCGAAGGTCAAGCAGACGGCGATCGCCCTCGGCCTCCCCGAGGACACCCCGAACTTCGACGCCGTCCCGGCCATGGCGCTCGGCACCATGCAGGCCAGCGTGCTGGACATGACCCAGGCCTACGCGACCCTCGCCGACCACGGCCGGCGCACCCCGTACACCCTCGTGGAGAAGATCACCAAGGAGGACGACACCCTCCACCTGCCCGACCGCAGCCCCCAGCAGGCCGTGAGCCGCGAAGCCGCCGACACGACCACCTCCATGCTGGTCAGCGTGGTGGACAACGGCACCGGCACCGAGGCCCTCGCGGCCGGCCGGCCGGCCGCGGGCAAGACCGGCACCGCCGAGCAGGACCGCGCCGCCTGGTTCGCCGCGTACACCCCCGACCTGGTGACGGTCGTCTCGATCATGGGCCAGGACCCCGAGACGGGCACCCTCGAACCCCTCTACGGGGCCCTCGGCGAGCCCCGCCTCGGAGGCGGCGGCTACCCGGCGCGGATCTGGGCGGCGTACACGAAGAAGGCCCTGACGGGGTCGGAGCCGGCCGACTTCGACCTGGACCTCCAGCCGGGCGCGGCCCAGCCCCCGCCGCCCGCACCCACCACCCCGCAGCAGCCCCAGGGCAGCCGCCCGCCGTGGCTCCCGGACCAGACCGGCCGCCCCAACCCGCCGAACGGGGGCCAGGACAACGGCGGCCAGACGAACGGGGGCCAGAACACGGGCGGCCAGAACAACGGAGGCCAGACCAACGGAGGCCAGAACACGGGCGGCCAGACGAACGGCGGGCAGACCAACGGGGGCCAGAACACGACCGGCCAGACCAACGGCGGCCAAACCACCGGCGGGCAGACCAACGGAGGCCAGACCAACGGGGGCGACACCACGGGCGGCGGCGGCGAAACCAACGGCGGCCAGACCACCGGCGGCGGCCTCGCCCCGCGCCGCCGCCCCCCGTCGGTGTTCCTCGAATGACGCGGGCAGCGCCGGTCAGTGCCCGGAGGTGGCCTTCAGGCCCACCACCGCGACCAGCAGCAGGCAGATGAAGAAGATCCGGGCGGCGGTGACGGGCTCCCCCAGCACCGCCATGCCGAGCACCGCCGCACCGGCCGCACCGATGCCCACCCACACGCCGTACGCCGTGCCGATGGGCAGGGTCTTGGCCGCGTAGGACAGCAGCACCATGCTGGCGACGATCCCGGCACCGGTGAAGACGGACGGCCACAGCCGGGTGAAGCCCTCCGTGAACTTCATGCCGATCGACCAGCCGACCTCGAGCAGACCAGCGACGAGAAGAAGAACCCAGGCCATGACGGCACCTCCGGGACGAGAACGGAACGGGGGTGCGTCGTCTTTGCGTCGAGCTGATCCAGCCACCAGCTACCCGGTACGGCGCGTCTCGTCGGGGTGCTTCCCCACCACCGTAGCAAAGGGCGTGCAAAAGGGCCGGTGACGCCGGCCACCGGCCCTCCTCCACGACCTCCTACAGATACAGCCCGGTGGAGTCCTTCGACCCCTCCAGCCGCTCCGCCGCCACGGCGTGCAGGTCCCGCTCGCGCATCAGCACGTACGTCGCCCCGCGCACCTCGACCTCGGCGCGGTCCTCGGGGTCGTACAGCACGCGGTCGCCGGGCTCCACGCTCCGTACGTTCTGCCCGACCGCGACCACCTCGGCCCAGGCGAGCCGCTTGCCCACCGCGGCCGTCGCCGGGATCAGGATCCCGCCGCCCGAGCGCCGCTCGCCCTCGGGGGTGTCGGACTTCACGAGCACGCGGTCGTGGAGCATGCGGATGGGCAGCTTGTCGTGGGTGGTGTTCTCGCTCACGCCCCGAACCTACCTGCCCCCGCGCGCCGCGCACCCTCGAGGGTCGCCATCACCGCTTGCGGCGCACGGAAACCACGAGCAGCCCGACCACGCCGACCGCGAGCAGCGCCACGGGGGCGATCCGCTCGAAGCGCGGGGCGCCGTCCTCGTGGCGCAGGCCGTCCTTCACGTCGGTGACCAGCCGGTTCACGGCCGCGACGGCGCGCCCGGCGGTGTGGTCGACCGCCCCGGCGACCCTGGCCTTCGCGTCCCCGATGATCGTCTGCGGGTGCATGCGCACGCCGATCTCGTCGAGCGTCTCGGCGAGCTGCTCGCGGCGGCGGACGATGTCCGCCTCGATCTGTGCGGGGGTCCTGGCTTCCGGCACCGCGCTGCCTCCGTCGTCGTGTCTCGTCTGTAAGGGCTGGATCCGTCATGGACAGTCTGTCAGCTGTGTCAGCTTAGGCTCCTCCCGTACGGATCCCCTCCCGAGGAGAGCACTGACATGAGCGAGCGACTCCAGCCGGGCGACACCGCCCCCGCCTTCACCCTGCCCGACGCGGACGGCAACGAGGTGTCGCTGGCCGACCACAAGGGCCGCAAGGTGATCGTGTACTTCTACCCGGCGGCCCTGACCCCGGGCTGCACGAAGCAGGCCTGCGACTTCACGGACAACCTGGACGTCCTGGCCACGGCCGGCTACGACGTCATCGGCGTCTCCCCGGACAAGCCGGAGAAGCTGGCGAAGTTCCGCGAGCAGGAGCACCTGAAGGTCACCCTGGTCGGCGACCCGGAGAAGGAGGTCCTGGCGGCGTACGGGGCCTTCGGCGAGAAGAAGCTGTACGGCAAGACGGTGACCGGCGTCATCCGCTCCACGGTGGTCGTGGACGAGGAGGGCAAGGTCGAGCACGCCTTCTACAACGTCAAGGCGACCGGCCACGTAGCGAAGATCATCAAGGACCTGGGCATCTGACCCCCGTCCGCCCTCACGCAACGGCCCGCACCCTCCCGGCGCGGGCTGTTCCGCTGATCGGGCGAAATCCGCCGCCGACGACGGCCGCTCGCGGGCCGCACCGAGCCGGATGCCGCGTGAGCATGGCATCGATACCTCGCACTTCCGCAACGCACGGCTGCTCATATCCTCGGAGCGCCTGCGCACGGCAGTCCCGGAAGCGGCCGGCTATGCGGACGTGATGCGGGCCCTGGGCCTGGACGTCAACACCACGAACCACCGGCGGGCACAACGCGGAGTGGCGGAACCGGCCTGGATACAAGCCACTTCAAGCGGCGCAGCCGGGGTCGACCCGTGAACCGAGAACCGTCGCAGTGGTGCCGCAAGCGCCGCCCGGAGACCTTCGCCTCTTCAGCCTCCGCCCCGTAGACTGAGCGGAGCCCAGACCGACGCAATGTCTGATTTGGGCACAATGTCGCGGTTGTGGTGGAATTGGCAGTCACGCTGGGTTTAGGTCCCAGTGGGGTAAAACCCGTGGGGGTTCGAGTCCCCCCAACCGCACGCACGCCGAAGGCCCCGTACGCAGCCGCGTACGGGGCCTTCGGGCTGTCCGGTGTACCGGCCACTCAGCCCAGGAGGTCGCGGAGGATCGGGGTCAGGGCTCGGAAGGCCTGGCCTCGGTGGGAGATGGCGTTCTTTTCCGCCGGCGTGAGTTCCGCGCAGGTGCGGGTGTCGTTCAGGGGCTGGAGGATCGGGTCGTAGCCGAAGCCGCCGCCGCCCGCCGGGGTGTGGCGGAGGGTGCCCAGGAGGCGGCCCTCGACCACGCGTTCGGTGCCGTCCGGGAGGGCCAGGGCGGCCGCGCAGAAGAAGTGGGCGCCCCGGTGCTCGGAGGAGATGTCGGACAGCTGGTTGAGGAGCAGCTCCAGGTTGGCGCGGTCGTCGCCGTGGGCGCCGGCCCAGCGGGCCGAGAAGATGCCGGGGGCGCCGTTCAGGACGTCGACGCACAGGCCGGAGTCGTCGGCGATGGCGGGGTGGCCGGTGGCCCGGGCGAGGGCGTGGGCCTTGAGCAGGGCGTTCTCGGCGAAGGTGACGCCGGTTTCCTTGACGTCCGGGACCTCGGGGTACGCGTCGGCGCCGACCAGCTCGTGCGGCAGGCCGGCGTCGGCGAGGATGGCGCGGAGTTCGGTGACTTTGCCCGCGTTGCGGGTGGCGAGGATCAGGCGGGTCATGCCGCCATTATCCCGGGGTGCAGACCTTGGAGATCTCCGCGGCGGCGTCCGCGACCGGCTTGATGTCGGGGGCGGTGTTGCCCTGCTGCACGGAGGTGCGGACGTTCTGGACGGCCGTGGTCATGGAGTCGACGGCCTTGCCGAGGTCGGCGTTGCCGGTCTGGTCCTTGATCTTCTTCAGGTCGGTGTCGATCTGGTTGAGCGCGTTCTGGGTGTCCTGGACGCTGTTGCCCGCGTTGGAGACGGCCTGCTGGAGGTTGCTGACGCCGTTGGTGATGGCGACGGCCGTGTTGGCGCAGTCCATGGCGGTGGAGATGGCGTCGCAGGAGGTGAGCGCCGGGACGGCCAGGGCGGCCGTGAGGGCGACTGCCGCCAGGCGGAGTGTGGGCCGGTTGGGCGTGAGGTTCATGCGGGTCCCCCCGAGGGTGTGGGTACGGGTACGGGCGCGCGGCCGTGAGACCGTGCGCCCGTACCGGCGTAGACGCGGGCCCGTGCCCGGCGGTTGCTACGGGAGCTGGAGGTCCAGGGCGCCGAGCTGGAGGGCCTCAAGGTCGGCGCAGCCGCCGGCGGCGAGGTCGAGGAGGGCGTTGAGCTCCTTGCGGTCGAAGGGCTCGCCCTCGGCGGTGCCCTGGACCTCGACGAAGCGGCCGTCGCCGGTGCAGACGACGTTCATGTCGGTCTCGGCGCGGACGTCCTCCTCGTAGCAGAGGTCGAGGAGGGGGACGCCGTCGACGATGCCGACGCTGACGGCGGCGACGGTGCCGGTCAGCGGCTTGCGGCCGGCCTTGACGAGCTTCTTCTTCTGGCCCCAGGCGATGGCGTCGGCGAGGGCGACGTAGGCGCCGGTGATGGCGGCGGTGCGGGTGCCGCCGTCGGCCTGGAGGACGTCGCAGTCGAGGACGATCGTGTTCTCGCCGAGGGCCTTGTAGTCGATGACGGCGCGCAGGGAGCGGCCGATGAGGCGGGAGATCTCGTGGGTGCGGCCGCCGATCTTGCCGCGGACGGATTCGCGGTCGCCGCGGGTGTTGGTGGAGCGCGGGAGCATCGAGTACTCGGAGGTGACCCAGCCTTCGCCGCTGCCCTTGCGCCAGCGGGGGACGCCTTCGGTGAAGGAGGCGGTGCAGAAGACCTTGGTGTCTCCGAAGGAGATGAGGACGGAGCCCTCGGCGTGCTTGCTCCATCCGCGTTCGATGGTGACCGGGCGGAGCTGTTCGGGCGTGCGGCCGTCGATGCGAGACATGGCTGTGAGCCTAGTCGAGGTGGGGGTACGGGTGGACCCCGTCCGGTCGGGCCGGTACGGGGTCCTGGTCATGCTCCGCGGGGGCGGGTCACATCATGTCTTCGATCTCGCCGGCGATCGGGTCGGCGTCGGTGCCGATGACGACCTGGACGGCGGTGCCCATCCGGACGACGCCGTGGGCGCCGGCGGCCTTGAGGGCGGCCTCGTCGACGAGGTCGGGGTTGACGACCTCGGTGCGCAGGCGCGTGATGCAGCCCTCGACCTCTTCGATGTTCTCGATTCCGCCGAGCCCGGCGACGATCTTCTCAGCCTTGGTGGCCATGTGTTTCTCCCTGAGTGTGGCGAAGAACGAGTCTCGGCGGCCGTAGCCAGCTGCGTCCGCTTCGTCACGGTAGCTCACGGTTGGCCTATCTACGCGAGCACGGGTCCGGGGCCTGCCGAATGATGACGATCAGCAGCACCCTGCCCCACAACTGGTCTACACCAGTGTGCCGTACGCGGTGCGGCTGCCAAAAACGGGCCGGCCCAGGGAGGACGCGGATGAGCGCGAGCAGTGCCGAGGCGGCACCTCGGCCGAGGTGGTGGAGCGGTCTCTACCCGGGGCTGCAGAAGATGGGGCGCAGTCTGCAGCTGCCGATCGCGGTGCTGCCGGCGGCGGGCATCCTCAACCGGCTGGGACAGTCGGACGTGTTCGGCAAGGACGGCCTGGACTGGGCGCCGGTGGCGAAGGTGATGGCGGGTGCGGGCGGGGCGCTGCTCGATCCGGACCTGGGGCTCCCGCTGCTGTTCTGCGTGGGCGTGGCGATCGGGATGGCCAAGAAGGCGGACGGGTCGACCGCGCTGGCGGCGGTGGCGGGGTTCCTCGTCTACCGGGGGGTGCTGCACGCCTTCCCGAAGAAGTGTCCGGAGGGGACGCGGGACATCGCGGGTGGCTGCCTGACGTCGGCGGACACGTTCGCGGGGTACACGTACCAGAACCCGGGGGTGTTCGGCGGGATCGTGATGGGGCTGCTGGCGGCGTGGTTCTGGCAGCGGTACCACCGGGTGAAGCTGGTGGACTGGCTGGGCTTCTTCAACGGGCGCCGGCTGGTGCCGATCATCATGGCGTTCGTGGCGATCGCGTTCGCGGTGGTGTGCCTGTGGGTCTGGCCGCCGGTGGGTGACGCGCTGGAGCACTTCTCGGACTGGCTGATCGGTCTGGGGGCGTGGGGTGCGGGGATCTTCGGGGTGGCGAACCGGGCGCTGCTGGTGATCGGGCTGCACCAGTTCCTGAACGTGCCGGTGTGGTTCCAGTTCGGTTCGTTCACGACGCCGGAGGGGCAGGTGAAGCACGGTGACATCAACATGTTCCTGGCGGGTGACCCGCACGCCGGCCTGTTCCTGAGCGGGTTCTTCCCGATCATGATGTTCGCACTGCCGGCGGCGGCGCTGGCGATCACGCACTGCGCGAAGCCGCTGCGGCGCAAGGAGGTCGGGGGGCTGATGCTGTCGGTGGGGCTGACCTCGTTCGTCACGGGGATCACCGAGCCGCTGGAGTACTCCTTCCTCTTCGTGGCGCCGCTGCTGTACGCGGTGCACGCGGTGCTGACGGGGGTGTCGATGGCGGTGACGTGGGCGCTGGGGGTGCACGACGGGTTCAGCTTCTCGGCGGGTCTGATCGACTACGTCATCAACTGGGGGCTGGCGACGAAGCCGTGGCTGATCATCCCGATCGGCCTGTGTTTCGCGGTCGTCTACTACGTCGTCTTCCGGTTCGCCATCACGGCGTTCGACATCCCGACGCCGGGGCGGGAGTCGGACGAGGAGATCGCGGCGATGCAGGCGGAGAACACCAAGGCGTAGCGGGCGGCGCGAACCGCCTTGCGGCACAAGGCAAGGGCCTTCGGATCCAAGGATCCGGAGGCCCTTCGTCCTGTGGCCTAGGCCACACAAAATCGAAGGTTCCTTATCTAACCCCGACCGTGCTACAACTGGTCTACACCACCTAATGGTGTAGACCATGCAGCTGCCGAGCAGCCAGAGGTCTCTTCCGAGGACGCCGCCACCCCATTTTCCCCTGTCCCCTGGCAGCGCCTTGCCCACTGGAGGAAGCCCATGTCCACAGCGACCGCTGCGGAGAAGAAGAAGGGCGCTGGCGTGATGGCAGTCATGCAGCGCATCGGCCGGAGCCTCATGCTCCCCGTCGCGGTGCTGCCGGCCGCCGCACTGCTGGTCCGCCTCGGCGACAAGGACATGCTGGGCGATCCCTCGCTGCCGGACTTCCTCACCAAGATCGCCGGATACATGTCCGCCGGTGGTGGCGCGATCCTCGCCAACATGGCTCTGCTGTTCGCCGTCGGCATCGCGATCGGTTACGCCAAGAAGTCCGACGGTTCGACCGCGCTCGCCGCGGTGACCGGCTACCTGGTCTTCTCGAAGGTCCTCGCGACCTTCACGGATCCGAACCTGCCGAAGGTCGAGGTGGTCGTCGACCACAAGGTCGCCCTGGTCGACGCCCCGGTGGACGCCAAGGTGCTCGGCGGCGTCGTGATGGGTCTCGTCGTGGCCCTGATCTACCAGAAGTTCTACCGGACCAAGCTGCCCGAGTGGGCGGGCTTCTTCGGCGGCCGCCGCCTCGTCCCGATCCTCTCGGCCTTCGCGGGTCTGCTGATCGGCATCGTCTTCGGTCTCATCTGGCCGGTCCTCGGCACCGGTCTGCACAACTTCGGTGAGTGGCTCGTCGGCTCCGGCGCCGTCGGCGCGGGCATCTTCGGCGTCGCCAACCGCGGTCTGATCGCGGTCGGCATGCACCACCTGCTGAACTCCTTCCCGTGGTTCCAGGCGGGCGATTACAACGGCAAGAGCGGCGACATCGCCCGCTTCCTCGCCGGCGACCCGAGCGCCGGACAGTTCATGACCGGCTTCTTCCCGATCATGATGTTCGCCCTCCCGGCCGCCTGCCTGGCGATCGTCCACTGCGCCCGCCCCGAGCGCCGCAAGGTCGTCGGCGGCATGATGTTCTCCCTCGCCCTGACCTCGTTCGTCACCGGCGTGACCGAGCCCATCGAGTTCACCTTCATGTTCATCGCGCCGGTGCTCTACGCCGTCCACGCGGTCCTGACCGGTGTCTCCATGGCCCTGACCTGGGCGCTGGGCATGAAGGACGGCTTCGGCTTCTCGGCCGGCGCCATCGACTACCTGCTGAACCTCGGCAAGGCCACCAACCCGGCCGGTCTGGCGCTGGTCGGCCTCTGCTTCGCGGCGCTCTACTACGTGATCTTCCGCTTCGCGATCACCAAGTGGAACCTGCCGACGCCGGGCCGCGAGTCCGACGAGGAGCTCGCCGAGCTGGCGAAGGCCGAGGCGAAGTAGGCCCGGTGGTCCCCGCAGTTTCGTAGGCGGCAACTACGCGACGGAGCCCCCGCTCTCCCGGAAGGGAGGCGGGGGCTCCGTCGTTCGGCCCTGCCCTCAGACCTCGTAGACGGCGCCGGGGTACGCGAGCTCGACGGGGCCGTCGTACACCGCGCGGGCGTCCGCGAGGTTCTGCCCGGCGTCCGTCCACGGCGGGATGTGCGTCAGCACGAGCCGCCCGACCCGGGCGGCGTGCGCGTGCTCCCCGGCCTCGCGGCCGTTGAGGTGGAGGTCCGGGACGGCCTCCTTGCCGTGGGTGAAGGAGGCCTCGCACAGGAACAGGTCCGCGCCCTCGGCCAGTGCCCCCAGCTCGGGGCAGACCCCGGTGTCCCCGGAGTACGCCAGCACCCGCCCGCCGTGCTCGACGCGGATCCCGTACGACTCGACGGGGTGGCTGACCCGCTCGGTGCGGACGGTGAACGGGCCGATCTCGAAGGTGCCCGGCTTCAGGGTCCGGAAGTCGAACACCTCGCTCATCGAGCGCTCGTCCGGGACGTCCTCGTAGGCCGTGGTCAGGCGCTGCTCGGTACCCTCCGGCCCGTACACGGGCAGGGCGGCGCAGCGGCCGCCCTCGTGCCGGTAGTAGCGGGCGACGAAGTAGGCACACATGTCGATGCAGTGGTCGGCGTGCAGATGGCTCAGGAAGATCGCATCGAGGTCGTAGAGGCCGCAGTGGCGCTGGAGGGCGCCGAGGGAGCCGTTGCCCATGTCGAGGAGCAGCCGGAAGCCGTCGGCCTCTACGAGATAACTCGAGCAAGCCGAATCCGCGGACGGGAACGACCCCGAACAGCCGACGACGGTGAGCTTCATGGAGCGTGAACCTCCGTGGACGGTCCGTGGACGGATTGCGGGCCGTGCGTGCGTCGAGCGTAAGGCGCGAAACCTCCGGTCGCTCCTCCGCGGCAGGCCGTTGTGGGGGGAATCACCTGTGCTGTCACCCAGGGGAGCGACGAGTGGTACGGGCGTTGCCGCGTCGCTGCCGCGCTCCGGGTGGCCGACGAGGCTACGGTCGCTCTATGGACACGTCCTGGTGGTACGCCGTGGTGGCGGCGGTCGCCGTGGTTGTGGTGGTGCTGCTGCCCCGGCACGTCAGGAGGCGGGCGGGCGCGCCGCCCGTGCCGCCGCACGGGCTCGGGCCGCCGCCGCGGGTGCGGGCCGGTGACCTGTGGGACCTGGCGGACGGGCGGACCTGCCTGGTGCTGTCGGCGCGGCCGCAGCGGGAGTCGGCGCGGGTGGCGTGGATCGTCGGCAAGTACGACGACCGCAGGCCCGGGGTCGTCCCGCTGCCGCCCGGCACGGCGGGCGCCGGCGGGCGCGGCGGTTTCCTGGAGGCGGACCGGCCGGAGGAGATCTCGGTGTGGGAGTTTCGGCGGATGCTCGGGACGCTGGACCCGGTGTTGTGGGACGAGGCCAAGGGACTGGGAGGCGGGAGCGGATGAGCGGGCGGCAGGTCAGGCTGCGGCGGGTCTACGATCCGCCCGAGCCGGAGGAGGACGGCGTACGGGTGCTGGTGGACCGGCTGTGGCCGCGCGGGCTGTCTAAGGAGGCGGCGGCGGTGGACGAGTGGCCGAAGGCGGTGACCCCGTCCGGGGAGCTGCGGAAGTGGTTCCACGGGGGCGGGTCGGCGGAGGAGTTCCGGGCACGGTACGAGGCGGAGCTCGCGGGGGCGGAGGCGGGGGCCGAGCTGGAGCGGCTGCGGGGGCTGGCCGCGGCCGGGCCGATGACGCTGCTCACGGCGGTCCGTGACCCCGCCGACAGCCATGCCGCGATCCTGGCGGAGCACCTCGCGCCGTGACGGGGTCGGGGCGCCGCTGCGCGGAGCCGGAGTCCCCTACCCGCCCTTCGCCCGTTCCCCGGGGCAAGCCCCGGACCCCGTACGTGCGCTCCGCGCCCGTGCGCTCAAACTCCCCCAGCTACCGCTGGGAGGTACCCCCAGCGGTAGCTGGGGGAGGGTGAGGCGCGGGGGTCTGGGGGCGGTGCCCCGAGGGCGGCTGCGCGCAGTGCTGGCCCTGGAGGAGCT
>NZ_JBHVUQ010000158.1:0-17420 GCF_042884105.1 Streptomyces sp. NPDC058157 | reverse complement strand
GGGGGGGGGGCCGGGGCGGGTGTTCCGGGGGGTCCCCCTTCCGCCGCCGGGGGCCGGGGGCCCCCCCCCCCGGGGGGGGTGCGGGCCACCGCCACGTCCACGCCCTGGATGACGAGGGGTTCACCTGCGTAGGCGCGGAGACAGCCGGGGCGGTCAGAGGCTGACCGCCCCGTCCCAACTCCGCTTCAAGCCGGCAGGTTTGAGGGCCGCGAACGGGGACACACGCGCTGTTGACGGTGGTACGTCTCGCCAGACCGGCGACCGCAGGCGGCACCCCTCCTCCCCCCAGGGGCGCCGTCTGCGGGCCACCGTCACGGCACCGTTCCGTCGTCCCGCCGCAGGCACAGCCCACGGCCGCCGTCCACGCTTCCCCGAGGACCCGGCCCGGCCAAGCCCCCGGCGACCACTGACCCACAGCGGTCCCCGGGCCCGTCGGCGGGACGACGACCGCCCCCATCACCGGCGATCCGGCTCCGGCTCCGGATCAGGCGACCGGATAGACGATCGACCCCAGTGGCGGGCAGGGGCCGGGCAGCCTGCCGGCGCCGGGACGTTCGACGAAGGCCCGGGCCTCGGCGTCCCGTTCGCGCCGGGCGTCCAGCTCGTCCGCGTGCCAGGCGTCGCGCCGGACACGCCCGTAGTCCCACCCGCCGTCGATGAGATCGAGGCTGGTGTTGCCGGAACTGCGCTGGAACTCCGCCTTCAGCGCGGCCTGCTGGAGCGCCGTCTGCACGGCGGCCAGCTCGATGCGGGTGGCCAGTACGCCGGGGCTGTCCGGCTCCCGGGTCGGCAGCGGGGCCGCGGGAAGCGACGACACCCCGGTGTCGGAGCGGCCTATGTTGTCCACCGCCGCGTTCTGGGCCTCCCTCGACATGATCTGCATCTCCTGGTGGAGCCAGTAGAGCTCGTCGAGGTCGGCCGCGCTGACGCGCATCCGCTCGTACACGAACCGCAGCCGCGGATCGTGGTGCAGGGGGCGTACGGGGCCGACGTGGAACGCCACGCAGTCGTTGTAGCCGAACGTCACCGCGGCGTCCAGGTGGTAGAGCGTCCGCTCGGCCTCTCCCCGTACGACGGCCATCCCCGCGAGGCTCGCGTGGCCCGCGGCGGCGAGCCACGCGCCGTCGGGGCCGAGGGCCGTGGCGCGCGCGACGAGGTCGTGGAGTCCGGCGGTGACGTCGACGGCCTGCGGGGCGCCGAGGAACGCGTGGGCGAGGGAGGAGAAGGCGTCCCTCACCCGGTTGGCCCCGGATGCCTGCTGGGTCAGGTGCGTCACCAGCAGCTCGTGGAGACGGGGGATCAGTGAGTGGACGGTGTCGGCCATGGATCTCCTCGAACCTCGACGGTGAAGCACCGACGGCACATTGATGATCCGTCAGGCTTCCGGCCCGGCGGAACCGGGCCTCGTCGCAGACGATACGTGAGGCGGCACGAGCCTCCTCGGGAGCCGTACCCCTGCCCCATGACACGGGAGGCGGCGGCAGCTCCCGCCCGGCTGCGGTGCTTGAATGGGGGGTCGTTCCTGGTCTGGCAAGGAGAAGTGCTGTGCCCCTGGTATCTGTCGTGATGCCCGTCTACAACTCGGCGGCGACCCTCGGTGCGGCCGTCCGGTCCGTACTCACCCAGACCCACGCCGACCTGGAGCTGCTGATCACCGACGACCGGTCCTCGGACGGCTCCATGGACCTCCTCACGGAATTCGCCCGGCAGGACGAACGCGTCCTGCCGGAGCGGGCACCCGAACAGGGCGGGGCGGGCCGCGCCCGCAACCGCGCGATCGAGCGGGCCCGCGGGGACTACGTCGCCTTCCTCGACAGCGACGACATGTGGCTGCCGGAGAAGACCGAGAAGCAGCTCGCCTTCGCCGCCCAGGGCACCGCGCCGCTCACCTTCACCTCGTACTTCAAGATGGACGCCGATTACGCCGGCGAGAGCACCGACTGGGTCCCCAACGGCCGCGTGGTCCGTGCGCGGGAGCACGTGGACTACCGCGCGATGCTGGTCCGCGACCACATCGGAGCGCTCACCGCCATGTACGACCGCAACGCCCTGGGCACGAGGCTGATGCCGGAGATGCGCAAGCGGCAGGACTACGCCCTCTGGCTGTCGATCATGCGCGACGGCGCCGACGCCCGCGGCCTGACCGAGCCGCTCGCGGTCTACCGCGCCCACCAGGCGGGCTCCCTGTCCTCCAACAAGCTCTCGCTGGTCCAGTACAACTGGTCCCTGTACCGCGACCACGAACACCTCTCGCTCCCCCGGGCGACCCGAGCCCTGGCCGGCGCCGTATGGCAGTCACTGCGCAACGCCCGCATCTAGGACTTGCCCGGGGGATCATGCGACTGCCTCGTACTCGGGTTGCTGTCTCGAGTGTGGGCCGGGGTGGTGGTGGCGATCGACGGGATTCTGCACCGGGTAAGGATTCAGGCAGTGGCGACCGGCCCCGGGTTCTCGCAGTCGGTGTGGCCCGGCGACGATGTGGCGTATGGATGCTGCTGAAGACCCTGTAGCCATGGTTGCGTGCCTGCGGGAGGAACATCGGGACGAGCCGTGAAACCGCAGGTGGAACGACCTTGAGGTGGCGACACCCGAGGATGACAACCCGCAGGTATGGGATCGGTTGCAACGGATGGCTCAGCTCATCGTGGTTCGCAACACCCCACCAGCTGGGGTGAGTTCCCAGGAGCTGTCCGGTGGCCACTGCTCGGTGGTTCTTGAGCTTGTCGATGGCCCGTTCGACGGCATTGTGCCTCTTGTAGCGGTCCTCGTCGAAACCCGGTGGCCGGCCGCCGTGTGCACCTCTTCGCAGGCGGGGGGCCTGTCCGGCCGGATACCAGGAACGCGGATCTTCTCCAGCACCGGTCGGAACTGGGGCCGGTTGCGCTCAGATGGTTGTCGAAGGTCTTGCCGAGTGCGATAGAAGGGCGGCATGGACAACGCCCTACTTGAGCAGATGCTGGACGAGACCTTCGACCATGCTGTCGTGCACCACGGATACACCAACTACATGCGCGACTACGAGGTCATCGTCTACGCGACGGCTGATCCCCGTACCGGCAGCGCGCCGTCCCACCTGCGATATCTCTTCCGGCACTGCGTCGAGGCCCGCTGTGAGACGTCAGTGGCGGCGGAGACCTGGCGGATCTCTTTGGACGACCGGCTCATCGACCACGAAACCGGTGTTGACCTCGATGGATACGTCTGGGGTGTGAAGTGGCAGGTCATGTACCCGGGAGCCGGACTCCTTCCTGAGTCAGAGGCGGCCCGTCGCTGGTCGAAGGCCCTCGGGATCGACTTTCACGAGGTGCGCATCGAAGCCAACGCGCACAACGTGACCTTGCTCTTCTCGGACCTGCAGGTGAGCGAGGTCCCGGTCGGATATGCACCCTTCGTCACGGAGCGGAAATCAGGACTCGTGTGACCTGGTCGGCGCCCACACCACCCCTCTCCCGGCTCCGGATCAAGGTATAGAGCGCGCTCATCGGGGGTGACGGCGAGGCGGCGCCGACACCGACCTCCCCCTCGCCGGCCCGGCCTGCTACGTCAGCAGCCGTATCGAGGTTGGGGCGCCGCACGTTGGTCTGGAGGGAGCCCTGGCCCGGCGCTTCCTGATGCGGGCAGTAGTAGCTCCGTTCCTTCGGGCTCCCCGCACAGGCCCCACTGACCGGCCACTGCGGCTTCGGTACAGCCTGCGAGCTGCTGCCCGGCACAGGGACACCCTCGCCGGCGCCGACTCCGTCGTGCTCACGTGGGACCTGCGTGCGCGCAAGCCCCTCATCACGCTGCCCGCCCAGGGTGCGGGGATGTACGCGCTGGCCGACCTCACCGCGTCGGAACGGACGGCCTACCTGCCGGGCCACCCGGCGGGCGCGGTGTGCCCTTGACCCTGCGGGTCCACGGGCCCTGGGCAGTACGGGCCGCTCAAGGGCGGCCGTCGATGCGGTCGAGCAACGCCGTCGCCTCGAGGGTGCGGCGATGCTGCGGGCCGAAGGCGGCCAGGCAGGCTTCTTGGGCGGCGGCTGCCAGCGGGCGGGCCTCGGCGTCACGACCCAGCCCGAGGACGGTGGTGGCCATGACCAGCTCGACGGCGCCGGCTTCGGGGCGGCGCTGCTCCAGGGGCAGGCGACGGCACAGCTCTCCGGCGCGCTCCGCTTCGGCGAGAGCCTCCTCGTGACGGCCCTGGCCGTTGAGGCCGCGGGCCAGACCGAGACGCAGGACCAGGGCGAACCGGTCCGGTTCGCAATGGGTGGCGAGTGCCTCGCGCGCCAGCGCCTCGGCCTCCGGGTGGCGGCCCAGCGCGTTGAGGGCGAAGATCTGCCCGTTGCGGGCGGCCGCAGTGATGAACGGCATGTCCGGGCCTGCGGCGTGGGCGGCGATACGGGCGACGGCCGCGCACTCGGCCAGGCACTCGGCGTACCGGGCCGCCGAGTTCAGCACCTGGGCGCGGTCCGAGCGCAACTTCAGCGTCTGCGGGTGGCCGTCGCCGAACACCCGGCCGAAGACCGGCAGCAACGCGTCGTATGTGGAGAGGGCATCGGCATGGCGGCCCTGAGCACCCGCGGCGAGGGCGGCGATACCCAGCGCCAGCGGCGCGTAGGTGTCGTCGCGCGGCCGGTACCGGGCCGCAGCCGCGGAACGTGCCTCGGCCTCGGCCTCGGCATAACGCCCCGCCCGGTACAGGGCCATGGCCCGGCCCAACGGAGTTCCGACCACCTGCCCGGCTTCGCCGCGCCCCCGCCGCCGAAAGAGTCTCATGCCAGGAGCATACGAAGGCCGCTCGAGAACCGGCCGGTCGCCGTGATCAAAGCCACTTTCGATTATGCGGTGGTCGCCCGTCGGCGCCCGCACATTCGAAGCCGTCCCATCAGTCCGCATCCCGCAACGCCAGGACAATCGCCACTCCCAGCAGCCTGGCCACCGCATGACGCTCCGAAATTCCGCGCAAGCTGTCAGTGCCCGATGGAAGGATCCCCGATGGCCGGGCGTCCGGCCTCGACGGGGGGACGGACATGGCCGGCGAGAGCACGAGCACGAGCACGTACGAGTGGCCGCGCGGAGCGACACCGTCGGACATGATCCGGCTGGAGGCGTGGCTCTCCGCGTACGGCTGGGAGGTCGACCCGACGGTCTACATGGCCGGCGCCGGGGGCGCTGCCGTACAGGTGCGGCGTAGAAGCCTGTCCGGGCAGGACGGGGAGCAGGGGCTGCTCATCCTGCCCGCGGACACGGTGCTGTGGGACGGAACCCGGATGCGGCTCGCGTCCTTCGCCGCCGTCCCGTCCCGCTGCGCGGCCCGGTAGACCACGGTGCCCACTTGCCGCGGGCTCCGGCTGGTGTGAGTTCCCGGCGCGTGGATCAGTCGGCGCTGCGCCGGGCTGCTGCTTCATCCATCTCTGCCCAGGCCCGGAGGACTTCGGCGGGGCGCTGGTGCCCGCACTCCAACGCGGAGCCGGCCTGGTCGTAGACGGCGGGCTCGTAGCCGATGTTCACGCCCACGCTGACACCCTGGTCGTGGAACACGACGTCGAACGGCGACTCGTCGGAGTCCACGCCCTCGGGGCTGTCGGTGACGATCGTGAACTGCTCCTTGGGGTTCATCCAGTAGTCCTCACCCCATGGCTCGAGCCAGATCGCGAGTATTTCCTTGTCGTCGTTGCGCAACCTGATCTTCGGCATCACCACAGCGTAGAGCCAGTTGGACCCCGCCCACAGGCCCGGTCCAGCCCGTTGAGGTCCGGCGTGCGTCTCGCGGTTCGCGGCCCGGCGGCAGGGCTGCCACGTGACGGGCCGGGGAGAGCTGCCTGCCAGCGGGCCGCGTAGCCGGCTCTCGCCAGCACGCGCCGTCCGACGGGACCGTGTCCGTCAGGACATCGCGTCGAAGGCCGGGTCTTGGCGGACAGGGCGGGTTCGCAGCCACGGTCTAAACGCTGTCTGACGGCGGACCCACGTACGGTGGATGCCGAACCGGGTGATCAGGTACGACGTGCCGTCCCAGGGACTAGGAGTCAGGTCCGCAACAAGTGGACCAGTCGCCGGTAGGTGCCAGCCGTTCTCCACTGGCCCGCACGACGACAAGCCTGTCGCCTTCGAAGTCGATTCGGTCACCGGCAGCCAGGAAGAGCGGGCTCGCCAGCTCGAAGGTGTATCCGTCGTCCGTCGTGAGGGCCTTCACCAACACCAATCGCGAGGTCTGTATGGGTCCGTCGGCTACCAGGCGCATACCGGGATGGTCCCACGCCATCCGAGGTCACCTTGACCCGACGTCGGTGCAGTGAGTGGCATTCATGAGCTGGCCTCCAATCGTCTCCCCCATCGCGGCACCGCGCCGAGCCCCGGCTGAGCGCGCCCGGCACGCAAGGTCTGCTGACGGCGGATGAAGGAGTGCAGCCGGTCGATCTCGGTGAAGTCGGCCCGGTCGTAGGTGCTGTTGGCGGTGGTGCGGTCACGCTCCGGGTCTCCGTCAGGGGTGTCGTCAACGAAGTGGATCGGCTCGACCGCTCCGAGGCCTTTCAGCAGGTCCAGGGCCGAGCCGAGCAGTGCCGGACCCAGACCTCGCCTGCGGGCGGCGGGGGTGGCGCCGATCCGCCGCAGCACCCCGATGCCGGCGATGGGGTGGCCGATGGTGGCTGCCGTCAGGAGCTGTCCGCCTTCCCGGATTTCCGGACGCTTGCCTGGTGACGATGCAGTGCGTGACGTGTGACAGGCCGGCGACCGGCAGGTCCGCACGCATGGAGCGCCACAGATCGCGTCCGGTGAAACGCCCGCCCCTTCCTCCGGCGGTGAACACCGCCCCGAGTGGGCGCACCGGTCGTTACCGTCCGGTGGCATGACGACGGTCACCACCCGAACGGTCGAGTACCCGGCCGACAACCTGACGATGATCGGACACCTCGCGCTCCCGGCCGGTGCCGAGCGCCGGCCGGGGGTCCTGATCGGGCCCGAGGGGATGGGCCTCAGCGATGTCGAGCGCCGGCGGGCCGAGGCTCTGGCCGAGCTGGGGTACGTGGCGCTGGCCTTCGACCTCCACGGCGGACGCTATCTGGAAGACCCGCAGGACATGTTGGCCCGTTGCATGCCGCTGCTCGCCGATCCCGGCCGGATGCGGGGCATCGGTCACGCCGCGCTCGACGTGCTGCGTGCCGAACCGCGGGCCGACCCCGACCGGACCGCCGCCATCGGCTACGGCACCGGGGGCGCGGTCGCGCTGGAACTCGGTCGCGACGGCGTCGACCTGCGCGCGATCGGGACGGTCAACGCACTGACCACGGGCCGACCGGGCGAGGCGGCGCGCATCCGCTGCCCGGTATGGGCCGGGGTCGGATCGGAAGACCCGATCATGCCGCCCGCGCAACGGGAGGCGTTCACCGCGGAGATGCAGGCCGCGGGCGTCGACTGGCGCCTGGTGGTCTACGGAGGAGCCCTTCACGCCTTCCACCACCCACCGGTCGACCACCCCGCGCCTCACGGCGTGGGCTACCACCCACGGCACGCGGAGCGAGCCTGGCGTGACATCGTCGACCTGCTCACCGAGTGCCTGCCCGTCACCTGATACCTGCCCGTGCCCGCCGCCGGTGCGAAGCCGGGCGCCGGCGGCGGCGTACCCGCCCTTCTCGACGCCGGGGTCTCGTGCGGCCGGGACTCCTCGCCGTCGCCGCGGAACCGTCCTGCTTCCCCGTGCACCGCAGGCCGACGCGGGAGAGTGGACGTATGGATGTCGACGAGGCGGCGCGGGAACTGTACGGACTGCGGCCGGAGGCGTTCACCGCCGCCCGTGCTGCCTGCGTGGCCCGTGCCCGTACGGCGGGGGAGGCGGCCTTGGCGAAGCGGATCGCCGGCTGGCGGCGGCCGACGCTCGGGGTGTGGGCCGCGAACCTGCTGGCCCGCTCCGATCGGCAGCAGGCACGGCGGCTCCTGGAGCTGGGGGAGGGGCTGCGCGAGGCCCACCGGACGCTGGCCGGCGCCGAGCTGCGCGAGCTGTCGCACCAGCGGCACGTGGTGGTCACGGAGATGGCCCGCCAGGCCGTCCGACTCGCACGCGATGCGGGTCACCCCGTCTCGGCCACCGTCCAGCGCGAAGTCGAGGGGATCCTCCAGGCCGTCCTGGCCGATCCCGCCGCCGGCCCGGCCGCCGACTGGGCCCGCGGAGTCCTGAGCGCCGCACCGCCACCCCCCGTCGGGTTCAGCGGCCTGGAACCCGCCGCAGGCGCCGCACCACGCCCGGCAGCCGCACGGCCTCCGGGCGCCGGAGCGACGCGGAGGGCCGAGCGGGACCGTGAGCGCGAAAGGCGGGAGGAACGGCAGCGCGAGCTCCGGGCCGAGGCGCAGTCGGAGGCCGAACGCACGGCGCGGGAGAAGGCCCGGGCCGAGTCCGCGTGCACAGCGGCGGAGCGGGAGCTCGGGCAGGCCAGGGCGGCGGTCGCCGCGCTCGACGAACGGATCACCGCTCTGCAGGACGACCTCGCCCGAGCCCGCCACGAGCGGGCCGGCCTCCAGGGGGCCGAGGAAGCCGCGGCCCGCCGCCGTCGGCAGGCCGACACGGCGCTCAAGGAGGCGGCCGCCGCCGCGGCCGCGGCCGAACGCACGTGGAACGCCTTGAACCGATAGGCGCGGATGCGGTGCGCGATGCGCGATGCGCGATCCGCGATGCGCGGTGTCGGCCGTGCCGATGAGTTTCGTACGGATCCGCAGTCCACACCCTGAAACCACCGACAGCGGCGGTCCGTGCCGGGAACGTCCCGGCACGGGAGGAAGTACATCGAGGGAGCAGTGATGGGCGTCGACCACGTCGAGCAGGGGACGCGGGGCAGCGGTCCCAAGGTGTTGGTGGCAGGGGCGAGCATCGCGGGACCCGCCCTGGCCCACTGGCTGCGCCGGCGGGGGGCCGAGGTGACCGTGGTGGAGCGGGCTCCAGAGCTGCGTCCCGGCGGGCAGGCCGTGGACGCACGCGGGGTCGCCAAGGAGGTCATCGCGCGCATGGGGCTGGACGCGACGGTCCGCGCGGCGTGCACCGACACCGCCGGCGCGCACACCGTGGACGCGGACGGCCAGGTGCTGGAGACCTTCCGCGCGGACGACGACGGCGGCGACGGGTTCATCGCGGACATCGAGATCCTGCGCGGGGACCTGTCCCAGGTGCTCTACGACGACACCCGCGACGGCGTCGAGTACCTCTTCGGCGACCGGATCACCGGGCTCGCCCAGGACGCGGACGGGGTCGACGTGGTCTTCGCGGGCGGCGACCGGCGCCGCTTCGACCTGGTGATCGGTGCCGACGGGCTGCACTCGGAGCTGCGGGCGATGGTCTTCGGGCCGCACGAGCGGTTCCTCCGCCACCTCGGGCACGTGCTGGCCTTCTACAGCGTGCCCAACGAGTTCGGGCTGGACCGCTGGCTGCTCGAGTACCAGGACCAGGAGTCCGGCCGCTCCGCCCTCCTGCGCCCCATCCAGGACGCCACCCGTGCGATGGCCATGTTCTACTGCGCCTCGGCCGACTTCGACGTCGACCCCCGTGACGTCGCGGCCCAGAAGCGCCTGCTGCGTGAGCGGATGGCGGGCCTGGGCTGGCTGGCCCCCGACATCCTCGCCCACCTGGACGACACCCCGGACTTCTACCTCGACCAGGTCGCCCAGGTGGTGATGGACCGCTGGTCGAGGGGACGGGTCGGGCTGCTCGGGGACGCGGCGTTCAGCTCGTCACCGATGTCCGGGCAGGGCACCGGGCTGGCACTGGTCGGCGCCTACGTGCTGGCCGGCGAGCTGGCGGCCGCCCGGTGGGACCCCGGCACCGGCTTCGCCCGCTACGAGGAGCGGATGCGCCCGTTCGTCGAGGACAACCAGGAGATCGGCCGGCTGAACGCCCGCAGCCGCGACGTCCCCGGGCCGGAAGCCGAACCGCTCCCCGACTTCGCCGGCGCATGGTTCACCGAGCTGGTCGGGCGCGCGATCAACGGCATCGAGCTGCCGGACTACACGGGGACGCCGGACTCCGCGGACTCGGCCAAGCCGTGAGCGTGACGTGGCAGGGAGGGAGCCGTCGGGGAGGGTGACCCGCCGGGGCCCGGCACTCCTGTCGCTGGGCCGCGGGTGCCCGGTGTCCGGTGCCCGGTGCTCGTGGAGGCGATCGCGTTCTTCAGATGACCAGGACCCGGCGCCCCCGCGTGTGGCCGGCGCGGCTGTCGGCGTGTGCGGCCGCCGCTTCGCCGAGCGGGTACGACGTGTCGACCGGGATGTGGAGGCTGCCCCGGGAGATGAGGTCCACCGCCTCGGCGAGCGCGTCCGGTACGCTCCCGGCCACACCGGAGAACCGGACGCCCAGCTGCGGCGCGTCGAGGTCGGCGATGGAGACGACCCTGCCCGGATCCCCCGTCAGCTCGACGAGTTCCGGGATCACGCCCGAACCGGCGAGGTCGAGGGCCGCGTCGACACGGCCCAGCCGCCGCACCCGTTCGACCCAGCCCTCGTGGTAGGTCGTGGCGAGGGCGCCCAGGCCGCGCAGGTAGTCCTGGTTCGCGGCCCCGGCCGTGCCGATCACCGTGATGCCGCGCGCGCGGGCAATCTGCACGACCGCCGACCCGACGCCCCCGGACGCGCCGCTGACCAGCAGGTTCTGCCCCGGCTGGACGCCGACCTCACGGATGATGCGCAGGGCGGTCTCCACCACCGACGGGTACCCGGCCGCCTCCTCGAAGGCCAGCCCTCCGGGTATCCGCGCCCAGGCCGACAGCACGGCGAACTCGGCGTAGGTGTCGCGGCCTTCACCGAACACGCGGTCACCCAACCGGACCCCCTCGACGCCCTCGCCGACCTCGTCCACCACCCCCGCTGCGTCCAGCCCGACCCCGGCGGGCAGTTCGACCGGATGGGCGCCCAGGATCTGGCCCTCCCGGATCCTCCAGTCGACCGGGTTGACACCCGCCGCCCGTACGGCGATGCGTATCCGGCCGGGGCCCGCGTGGGGCTCCTCGGCTTCCACCAGGTGCAGGACCTCGGGACCGCCGAACGCGGCGAAGCTGATTTTCCTCATGCAGCGGAACATAACCCTAACCGTTAGGGTTTCACAACGGTTAGGTATTCCTACCTGGTAGTGTCAGGGCATGACCGAACCGTCCGGACGCCGTGAACGCAAGAAGGCCGCGACCCGTCAGAAGATCGCCGACACCGCGCTGCGCCTCTTCCTGGAGCACGGGTACGACGCCGTGGGCATCCGTGACGTGGCGGCCGAGGCCGACGTGGCCGTCACCACCGTCTTCGCCCACTTCGCCTCGAAGGAGGCCCTGGTGTTCGAACGGGACCAGGACTTCCAGCAGCGCCTCACGCGGGCGGTGACCGAACGGGCTCCCCACGAGCCGCTCATCGCGGCGCTGCACCGCGAGGTCCAGGCCCTGGTACGGCACTGCACGGCGGAGGGCAGCGCACCCGTCCGACGCATGATCGAGGGATCGTCCGCCCTGCAGGAGTACGAGGAGGCGATGAGCCTGCGTCACGGACAGGCGCTGGCGGAGACGCTGGCCGCCGATCCCCACCTGACCCGGAGCGCGACGGCCTGCAAGGCGACCGCGCGGTTCGCCATCGACGCTTACTCGCTGGCCTGCCGGGCGGACGATCCCGGCGCCACGGTGGACGAGGTCTTCCGGATGATCGAGGCGGCCTGGGAAGCCACCGCCCCCTGAACCGGGCAGCGGCCCGGCTCGGCGTACGCCGACTCGGGGCAGGGGCGTTGCCTTCTTCGCTGCAGTCGGGTCGGTGACGGCGCCGGTTGCCGTCCCGCGGGGGTGTCAGTACCGCCCACCCCGTTCGCGCAGCCGGCGGTTGCGCACCCTTCGTCGTCGATCCGCCTCCTTGCGCTCCCGCTCGGCTTCCGCCCGGGCGCGCTCAGCGGCCACACGTTTCTGCCGGGCTGCCGCCTCCGCGTCCGCGTCCGCTTTGGCTCGGCGCCGGGTCTCGGCGTCCGGGGTCTCTGCGGTGGGCGGGGCCTGGGGTTGCCATTCCTCGTCGGGCTGAGGAGGAGGTGAGGTGTCCCTCCATCCCGTCTGGCCGCCGGAGGGCGGCGCGTCCAGCTCCGCTCGTGCGTACGGCCGAGGAGGAAGCGGCCCACCAGGACTCCCGGCCCGGCTGCCGACGATCCAGCGGCGCAACGCGGCACAGGCGATCAGCGGCACGAGGAACAGGGCGAGCAGCCACAGTGAGAGGACCGTCGACCAGACGGTGCCGTGGGGCCGGGGGCCCGGAAGGAGCGGCACCACCACCACGAGCAGCACGAACAGCGCCAGCCAGCCGGCGACGACCACTACCGCCGCCCGAGCGGCAGCCCCCACACACCCCATGGTTCCTCCCTCCTGGCAGGCACCGGCACCGGCAGCGCAGCGCAGCACCAGCACTTCACCACTGAGCTCCTGCCACGGGCCATTACCCCCCCCGGAGTTCGTATCCCCGGAAAACGCGCCGGGCGAACCGGTCGGCCGGCCGGCCGCACCCGCCTGGCCTCCTGGGCGAGTGGGTCGAGCAGTGCCAGGACCGGACCAGGACGTCGGCCCCCGCTGAACCGGCCGGCAGCCGGCCGGTCTCCGCGAACGGCCTCATCACCGCCCAGGCGCGCTCGATTTCGCCCGCGGCACACGGCTCTAGCAGCGCCGTACGTGCGCAGAACGAGTCCCCGCGCGCGTCGGCGGCCTGCACCCCCAGCTCCAGGTGGGACCCCTCCCGGAGGGCGCCCGTCGCCCGATCGTGGGTCACCCCTGCGACCGGCTCCCGGGCCTGCGGCCCCTGCGCTACGTTCGCGGCCATGGACATCCTGCGCGAGAAGATCAGCCACGGTTTCGATCTGCTGGACGCCGACGGCGACGGGGCCCTGACGGAGGCCGACCACGTCATCATGGGGGACCGCGCCGCCGGCCAGCTCGGCTACGCCCACGGCTCGGCCGAGCACACCCGCATGGTCGACGCCTACGTCGCGCTCTGGCGTGACCTGCACGCCCCGCACGTGGGAGGGTCCGGCGGTCGCATGACCAAGGGGGAATTCGTCACCAGCACCCTCACCCTGGCCGCCGATCCCCAGGCCGCGGCCGCCACGGTCGGCGCGCTGGCCCGGGCGTTCTTCGCCATCGCCGACGTCGACGCCGACGGCCTGGTCAGCAGGGGCGAGTTCGACGCCTTCCAGCGCAGCCACTTCCCGGGGATCGGCCAGGCGGACCTGGACGAGGCGTTCGCCCACCTGGACCGCGACGGCGACGGCGCCCTCGACCCGGCCGAATTCGAGTCCGCCGTGGTCGAGTACTGGTCCAGCACCGACCCCACGGCCCCGGGCAACTGGTGGATGGGGCGGCCCGGCACGCGCGGCTGACCACCCCGTCGGACAGACCGGATCCATCAGCGCGAGTTCGCAGGCGGGCGCGCAGCGACGACGGCCCCCGTGAGCATGCCGCTCGCGGGGGCCGTCGAAGGAGCCGGGGAGTCCCGACCCGCGCGACGGGGGTCTTGCGGTCGGGATCGGTGGTCAGCCGTTGAGCGGGGTGTCGTAGTGGGTCCACGGAGACCAGTTGCCGTCGTGGTCCCGGTTGCGGCCCCAGTACTCGCCCCGCTCGTCGTAGTAGAACACCCTGAACGTCCAGCCGTCGCTGGTGTCGTAGTCGTAGGCGTACGCCGTGCTCGACGCCCTTCCGCCCATGGACCCCCATCGCGTCCAGTCCCCGTCGGAGTCGGTCCAGCGGGTCCACACCGCGCGGTCGGTGCCGACGATGAACTCCTGCTTCGTCCCGTTGGGGAGCTTGTAGCTGGTCACGCCGTACTCGCAGATGTAGAGGCCGCCTCCGCGCGAGCAGTTGCTCGCCTGGGCGGGGGTGGCCACCGCCGCGACACTCGCGACCGCAGCGGCCGCGATCACGGCGGCCTTGAACTTTCGGACCAGCATGGCTCTCTCCTTCGTGCGACCGGCCCGTTCGGGCAGAGCCGCGGTGCTGACCGCGGGCTTTGCGGCCCGCCGCCGTCGTTCGTTCCCCGGCCACCGAGGGGGCCGGGCCGGGGCGCCGCAGGGCAGCGGTGGGGTCGTCCGCCGGTGCAGGGGGAGCGCCCCTGCGGCAGGCACAGTCGATCACGGTGGACCGGTACGGACCACGCAGTTCCACCTGCAAAAGTACGATCTGCATACTTCTGCGGGTCCTTGGTCCTGCCTCACCCGCCCGCAGCCCGCCGGCGGTCAGTCCTGCGGACCGGCCAGCAGCGCGGCCAGTTCGGCTCGGCTGCCCGACTGGTGCAGATCGCTGACCTGGCCGTCGCCGACTTCGACGACACGCCACACCCCGTCCGTGCGGAGGGCGACGTCGGTCGTGACGAACCGGCATCCCAGGCGCCGTACCGCCGGCCTGATGTGAGCGAGATCCGGCACCAGCCCGCGCCCGAACGGACTGTCCGGATGGGGCGTCAGCAGCCTGGGCTCACCGTCGAGCCACCACACGCGCACTTCGGCCGCGACGGACTCGGGGCGCGCGAACGCCTCGAAGGCCCGCAGAACGATGCCGCCCGCCAGGAACTCCTCCTGCAGCTCCACGAAACGCCGCACGACCCGCGTCAGGCCCGCGGTGTCGGCCAGATCGGGCAGGTAGCACGCCTGCTCCCACTCGTGCTTGCGCGACTTGACGTAGTCCTTCACGATTCCCGCACCGGGCGGCAGGGACCCGGCCAGCGCGGCCAGGTCGCCGGCGGCCACCGTCTCACCGGGCTGCGTGGGAAGCCACACGCTCGCCGGCGTGATGTCGGCGAACGTCGCGTACCAGCCGGGGAGTTCGTGAGCGGTCCGGTACCGCTCCGGTGTCACGATCAGCTCGACGCCCCGCCGGTCCAAGGCCCCGGCCAACGCGGCGTACCGATCGCCGGGAATCATCCAGCCCCGGTACCACGCCCGACCCAGCCCGGCCGGAACACGCGCGACCGCCTCGTGCGCGTCGCCCCGCACCAGCGCGTCGTGGTCGATCAGCCCCACCGTCCCACCACAGGCCCGGACCTCCCGGGCCTCCGGCGCGAAGTGCTCGTCCACACGGCGAGGGTCGAAGGGGTCACGGCAGTACAGGACAGGGGTCGGCATGACCGCCAGGCTACGCCCCGGAGGCGGGCGGGTAGAGCAGCCGGGTGGCTTCGAGGAGGGTCGCGTTGAAGGGGCGGACGGCGGGGGAGTTGTAGGAGCTCAGCCAGACGGGACCCCAGCCCTTGGACATCATGTCGCTGATCGGCACGTAGGCGATGTCGGGACGGCTGTAGAACCGGGTGGCCTGCTCGCCGACGATGCCGGCGCCGGCTCCTGAGGCGATCACTTGCAGGGCTTCCAGGAACGTCTCGATCTCCGGGCCCGCCGTGATCGGCCTGCCCTGGGGCGTGCGGTCGGGCCAGCGGTCCGAGAGCCCCGTTCCGGGCTGTACGCCCGCGACGCGCAGGAGCGCGACGTCCCCGAAGTCCTCCATGGTCACGCTCTCGCGGCGGGCGAGGGGGTGGTCCGCGGGGACCGCCAGCATCTGCGCCTCGGAAAGGATCACCGGCCCGACGTCGATACCGGGCTCGGTGACCGGAAGGTGCAGGATCAGCATGTCGACGTCCCTCTCCCGCAGTCGCGCGAGAGCTTCGAACAGCTGGACCTCACGGGGGCGGACGCGCCAGCCGGGCTCGCGTTCGCGGAACATGTCGGCCGCCTGGTGGACGATGTGGCCGGCGGCGGCACCGATGAAGCCGACCCGCAAGACCTCGACGGTCGACCGGGTGTGCTTGACGGCGCGGGCGAAGGCGGCCTGGATCTCCTCGTACGCGGGCCGGACCTCGTCGCAGAGCCGGTGGCCGAGCGGGGTCAGGCGGACGCTGCGGTTGGTGCGCTCGAACAACGGGGCACCGACCTTGCGTTCGATCGCCTTGATGAGCTGGCTGACCCTGCCGGTGGTCACGTGCAGACGCTCCGCGGTACGTCCGAAGTGCAGCTCTGCGGCCAGCCCGAGGAACGCTTCCATCTCCAGCCGTTCCAGCACCCGGCCACCACCCCATGTCCACCCTGGTCAAAACGAAGGTTCCAGTATCTCTCCTCGGCGCACAGGGCCCTGCCGGGCGGCCCGGCGTGCGCCGGGTGTTGAGCCGGGCTAAACACCGGTTCCGGTATTGGGCGTTGTTCGGACGATCTTCGAACGAGAGTCTGTGGGTCGGCGCGGCCGGCGGTCGATCGCCCGGCCTTGACGCCGCAGCCACCCGCTTCCCCTCCGAACCGAGGAGACCTCCCTTGGACAAGAGCCTCGCCCTGCCCTGCCCACTGCGTGACTGCGGCGCAGAGGTGTGCCCGTGACGCCGCCCTCGCTGTGGAGCAGGCGCCGGATCCTCAACACCCTCGCCGGAGCCGCCGCGATCCCGGCCATGACGTCCGTCGCCACCTTGAGCGCCGGCCCGGCGCGCGCCGCCGACGGCGACCCCGCGACGGGCGACGGCCTGCCGGACACCGATCGGGGCAAGGCCGTATGGGCCTACAAGAGCGGAGGTCGGGCGGTCCGCGAGGCCGCTGCCGCCGCCCTCGTCGGCACCCCGGCCGTGGTCTCGGCCTTCCTCACGGGCGAACTGCCGCTCGCGCAGGCCGTCGACAACCGGTTCGGCGTCCTCGCCGTGCTCCCCCTGGCGGACGCGTCGGTCCGCGAGAGCGCGAACGCGGCACTGTCCGCCGGGGACGCCGCGATCGCCGCCTACCTGCGTGACGGCTACGCGCAGTCGCTCGACACGGACATGCGGGCAGCGGTCTTCACCGTCATGGACAACGGCGGGACCGCCGTCAAGCGGGAAGCCGCCAAGGCACTGGAACAGGGCACCCCCGCAGCCCTGCGCACGTTCCTGCAGACGACGCAGTACACCGCGCAGCAGGAGGACGAGCGGGCCGAGGTCTTCGCGATCCTCACCACCGCCTCCCCCGAGGTCAAGAAGTACGCGGAGCGCGCCCTGGGCGAGGGCTCGCCCGAGGCCGTCGCCCACTTCCTCGCCTCCGGCCAGTACATCGCGCGCGCCCGTGACGAAGAAGCCGCGACGGTCGACCAGTTGGTCAAGATCGTGATCCGGGAGGGCAACCGCGCGAAGCTGCAGACGGAGCAGGCCGTGGCCGCCTCGTACCGGGCCAAGGAGGCCGCGGAGAAGGCGAAGTCCGCCGCGCTGAAGGCCGCCGAGGAGGCGAGGCTGGCTCAGGGCAAGGTGGCCGAGTCGGCCAAGGCGGCGAACAGCGCCGCCAGTGCCGCACGGGGCGCCGCGAGCGCCGCCCACACCGCCATCTCCGCATCCCGTACCGCGCAGGCCGCCTCCAGCCGCGCCGCGCAGGCCGCGCAGGCCGCCGCGGGGGCCGCCGCAGCCGCGGGCAGTGCCGCCTCACGGGCCTACGGGGCCGCCATCGCCGCCTCGAAGGACGCCGGCAAGGCCTCGGC
>NZ_JBHVUQ010000157.1:0-17444 GCF_042884105.1 Streptomyces sp. NPDC058157 | reverse complement strand
GGTGCGCGGCACGTGCTGGGTGACGCAGTGGACCCCGCCGCCGCCCCAGGCGAGGATCCGGGCCGGGGTGCCGACGACCTCCCGGCCGGGGAAGAGGGGGCGGAGCCGGTCGAGGGCCGCGGTGTCGGCGGCCGCCTCCCCGGACAGGGGGACGATCACCTGGCCGGCGGTCTGGTAGTAGTTGGTGTAGCTGAAGGTCTCCACCAGCAGGCCGTTCTGGCGGAAGTGCGGCTGCTGTTCCATCTCCACGAGGTCGAAGGGGCGTCCGCAGGCGTCGGTGGCGGCTTGCAGGACGGCCTTGTTGGCGGCCATCCGGGCGTGGTTGGGGCTGGCGGTGTCGGGCTGGGTGTGCAGCAGGATCCGGGCGGGGCCGAGGTAGGCGGCGACGAGGTCGACGTGCCCGTTGGTGATGGTGTCGCCGGCGAGTCCGTAGGGGAGCCAGATCAGCTTGGTGGCCCCGTAGGCGGCGAGCAGGGTGGCTTCGATCTGCGCCCGGGCCATCGTGGGGTTGCGGTTGGGGTTGAGCAGGCATTCCTCCGTGGTGACGAGGGTGCCCTGGCCGTCGGTGATGACGGAGCCGCCCTCCAGGACCATGGGGACGTCGCGGCGCTCCACGCCGAGTTGTGCGCAGACGCCGACCGGCAGGAGGTCGTCCTTGTCGTAGGGGTACTTGCCGCCCCAGCCGTTGAAGGCGAAGTCGAGTCCGATGCGGCGGGACCTGGCCGCGTTGAGGGCGAAGATCGGGCCGGTGTCGCGGGTCCAGCAGTCGTTGACGGGGTATTCGACGACGGTGACGGTGGGTCCGCACCGGTCGCGGGCCTCGTCGGTGCGTCCGGGCCCGGCGAACATCAGGACCGGCTCGGTGCGGGCGACGGCGCGTGCGATGCCGGCGATCTCGGCCTGGACGTCGGGCAGCAGGGAGCCCCAGCCGTCGGTGCGGTCCCAGGGCCAGGACATGACGCAACAGGAGTGGTCCTCCCACTCGGCGGGCGCCGTGTACTTCTCCGCCGGGGCGGTGGCCGGGTCGGCGGCGGCCAGGGCGCGGCCGCCGAGCAGGGTGGCGGCGGTGGCGGTGAGCGCGGCGGCTCCGAAGCCCCTGCGGGACATCGGCGAGCGCGAGTATGGCAGGTTCATGACATACCTCCGGGAGGGTGGGCGGGGTGGTGCGGTGTGCGGTCCGGGGGCCGGCGCGGCGGGCGCGCGGCCCCCGGAGGGGTGGTCAGGAGGGCCCGGCCGCCGGTTCGGCGGAGCGGTCCGCGCCGGCGGGCGCCGCCTGCGGCTCCAGGGCGCGGAGCTTCTCCTGGGGGCGCCGGACCAGCAGGTAGAGCAGGCCGGCCGTGAGGACCACGCCGGTGCCCAGCAGTCCGGCCCAGATCTGGTACCAGGGGGCGCCGGGCGGGGCCAGGACGGCCCGCGGCCAGCAGACGTTGGCCACCTCGAAGGCCGTCCAGAGCACCGCGAGCACGTTCAGGAAGGTGCCCTTGCGGCCCAGCCGGATGTGCCCGGACGGCACCCAGGTGCCGCGCAGCCGGGCGATGAGCGCGGCCAGCGAGACCAGGAAGAACGGCAGGAAGGTGGCGGCCGTGCCGAAGGCGATCAGGCTGCCGATGGCGGTGGCGTTCAGGCCCAGGAGCAGGGCGGAGCAGCTGACGGCGGTGGAGGCCACGAGTCCGCCGATGGGCGCCTTTCGCCGGTTGACCCGGCGGACCCGCTCGGAGAAGGGGAAGACGCCGTCACGGGCGAGGGAGTAGACGCCCCGGGCCGCACCGCCCTGGGAGGCCATGGCGCAGGCGAGGAAGCCGACGAGCACGACGAGGACGAAGGGCTTGTCGGACCAGGAGCCGAAGGAGGTGACCACGGCGGTGGTCACCGGGTCGAGGTCCCGGCCGGCCACGACGGCCGCCGGGTCGGGGTGGGCCAGGGCCACCGCCATGGCGTTGAGGATCACCACGGTGCCGACGCTCAGCAGGGCCCACCACATGGCGCGCGGCACCTGCCGCCCGGCGTCCTTGGTCTCCTCGGCCGTCGAGACGCAGGCGTCGAAGCCGATGAAGCCCCAGCCCGCGACGGCGAGGACGGCGAGGAAGGCCGCGACCGTGGAGCCGCCCGACAGCTGCTCGGCGCCGAGGGTCTCGGTGAAGAGGGAGAAGCCGTGCTTGCGGAAGAACAGCAGCAGGCTGAAGCCGACCAGCACCGAGGCCACGGCTTCGGCGGCGATGCCCAGGGAGACGAAGAGGCTGAGGATCCTGATGCCGAAGGCGTTGACCAGCATGCAGCCCAGCAGGATGGCGGCGGACACCGCGACCATCGCCGCGGGCGTGGGCGTGACCCCGGCGAGGGCGAAGACCCAGGGGGCGGCCAGGTAGGCGACGGTGGTGTTGCCGAACATGACGGCGAACTGCCACACCCAGCCGCTCATCCAGCCGAACGAGGGCCCGAGCAGCCGGCGCCCCCACTGGTAGGGGCCGCCGGCGAGCGGCCACTGGGAGGCCAGCTCGGAGTAGACGTTGACCACCAGGCACTGGCCGAGCAGGACGACCGGCAGCGCCCACACCCAGGCCGGTCCGGCGATGGTCGTGCCGACCATCGAGACGGCGTAGAGGGCGACCACGGGCGAGACCACGGCGAAGCCCATGGCGATGTTCCCCAGGACGCCGAGACTGCGGCGCAGCTCCTGCTCGTAGCCGAGGGCGCTCAGCCGGGCGGCGTCGCCGTCCTGCGGGGTGGCGGTGGCGGGTCTGCCGCCGGTGGAGGGTTCTGGCACGTGACACCTCGGAGGGCAGGGGGAGCCGCCCGGGAACCCCGGCGCGCTCCCCGAACTTAAATCTAACCTTGTTAGGTAACGGGGTTGCCGGGACGTTAACCCGCCCTCGGCCTCTTGGGAAGACCTGCCGACGGGTAACCTGGCGCCGGAAGAGGGGGAGTGCCGCCGTGGGCCGACCGAGCCAGCCGCTGCTGAGCCGCGCGATCATCGCGCGCGCCGCACTGGAACTGCTCAACGAGGAGGGCCCGGACGCCCTCAAGATGCGGTCGCTGGCCGGCCGGCTCGGGGTGCGGGGGGCTTCGCTCTACCACCATGTCGCGTCGAAGGAGGACCTGCTCGACGCGGCCTCGGAGCTGCTCAACGAGGAGATCGACCTCGGCCCGCTCCAGGATCCCGACTGGCGCCGGGGAACCGCCGAGTACGCCCGTGGCTACCGCCGGGTGTACCTGCGGCATCCGCACATGATCGCCCTGGCCGCCCGCCGCCGGGTCGAGGCCGACAGCGCCCTGACCGGCTACGACGCGCTCCTGCGGACCCTGGTCCGGGCGGGCTGCACCGCGGCGGAGGCGGCCGAGGCCGCGGCGGCCCTGGACTACCTGGTCCTCGGCTCCGCCCTGGAGACCTTCACGGCGGGCTTCACCCGCGCCCCGGCCGACTACCGCCCCGGATACCCCGCCCTCGCCGACTCCCTCGAAGCGAGCGGCTCCGGCCCCGGCGGCCTGGACGGCCTGGACGACCGCGGCTTCGAACTGGGCCTGCGCCTCGTCCTGGACGGCCTGGCCGCACGACTGCCGGACGCGGGCTGACGGGGCGGGGCGCGGGACGGAGCCGGGCGCGGGACGGGCCGGACGGATCCGCCGGGCTCAGGCGGGCCGGACCGTGCGGGGGCCCGCGCAGGTGACGCCGTACGCGGCGACCCGCTCGCGCAGCGCGCGGTCCGCGGTGACCACCGTGCAGGGCCGGTCGGCGTGGGCCGCGGCGAGTTCCACGATGAGGTCGTCCCCGCTGCCGGGCGCGGACTCGACGCGCACACCGGGCACGGACCCGACCCCCCGGGCGGCTCCCTCGACGACGAGGATGACCTCCTCACCGGCGTCCCGCGCCGCGAGCCGGTCCCGCAGCCGCTCGGCGGCCGCCTTCCGGTCGCGCCACCACCCGTCGGGCACGGACCCGACGACGTTCGCGGCGTCGACGATCAGCACCGGCACCTCTTGCTCGCTCACGGTCGGTGATTCTGCCACGCCCCCGTCCCGGGACCGGCGGTCCCGCCGCCGACTGGTACCGACGGCCCCCGGCACGGTACGAAGTCCCCTGTGAACCATCAGACCCACAGCGCGACCGTCCGCGTGTTCATCGCCCTCGCCCCGCCCGACGACGCGAAGGAGGAGCTGGAGCGGGAGCTGCTGCCCGCCTACGAGGCGTACCCGCGCATGCGGTGGAACCGGATCGAGGACTGGCACATCACCCTGGCCTTCCTCGGCGAGCTCCCGGCCGCGTCCGTCCCCCGCCTGCACGGGCCCCTCGCGGACCTCGCCGCGATACGCCGGCCCCTGCGGCTGGGACTGCGCGGGGGCGGGCACTTCGACGAGCGGGTGCTGTGGACCGGGATCGACGGGGACCTGGCGGGGCTGCACCTGCTGGCCGACGAGGTCCGCTCCCTCGTCACGGAGTGCGGCATCCCCTACGAGGGCCGGCCGCTGCGCCCCCACCTGACGCTGGCCCGCGCCCGCCGCGGCGACACCGCCAGCGTCCCGGAGGCCGCCGCCGGGCTCACCGGCTTCGCCGGCCGCCCCTGGCACACCGCGCGCCTGCACCTGGTGGGCAGCAACACCGGGCGCGGCCCGGGCCCGATCCACTACCGCGACATCGAGTCCTGGGCCTTCGACGGCGGCGACCGACAGGGACCGGGCGGCCGCCGCGGACACAGTTGTGCGATCCACGGGGCGCCGTGATGCCGACCGAGGCGGCGGCCCGGCTCGCGGCGGGCGCGGCCCGGTGCGAGCAGCGCGGTCTCCCGGAGGCGGCGCGCGTCCTGGAGGGCATCCGCCGGGACATCACCTCCGGCCGTCAGGAGGGCTGACCGCCCGCCGGGGCGCGCGCGGGCCGCGCAGCGGCAGGGTCCGGCTGAAGACCAGGTTCGTCGTGGTGCTGCCGAACACGGCCAGCGCGTCGACGATCTCCTCGAGGTGCCCCATCGAGGTGGCGGCGACCCGCAGGACGTAGCAGTCGTCGCCGGTGGTGCGCAGGCACTCCAGGATCTCCGGCCGCTCCGCCAGCAGCCGGTGCAGCGGTTCGTGCCGGGTGCCGGGGTACTTCAGCCGGACCACGGCGAGAACGGCGTGCCCGGTGCGCTCCAGGTCCACCTCCGCCCGGTACCCGGTGATCACCCCGAGGGATTCCAGGCGCCGGACCCGTTCCGTGGTCGCCGACGCGCTCAGGCTGACGCGCCGCGCCAGTTCGGTGAAGGGGATCCGGCCGTCGCGCTGGACCTCCTCCAGGATCGCCCAGTCCGTCGGATCGAGACTCTCGGTCATCGGCACAGATTACCGGCCGATCCACGGCCGAACGGCCCCCGGACCGGCAGGAATCCCTTCTGGGAGCCGGTCCCGGCTGGCTAGGCTCGGCGGCGTGAAGATCGGAGTCAACGTCCTCAATTTCGGCCCGGGCACCGACCCGGGCGTCCTGCGCGCATGGGCCCACACGGTGGAGGGCCTGGGTTTCGACCTGTTGATGGTCTCGGACCACGTCGCGATCACCCCCGATGTCGCCGAACGCTATCCGGCGCCCTTCTACGAGCCGTTCACCACCCTGTCGTGGCTGGCCGGGATCACCACCCGGGTGCGGCTCGGCACGACCGTCCTGATCGCCCCGTACCGGCACCCGCTGCTGACCGCCCGGATGGCGGCCAACCTGGACGCGCTCAGCGGCGGGCGGCTGGTCCTCGGGGTGGGGGTGGGCTGGGCGCGGCAGGAGTTCGCCGCGCTGGGGGTCCCGTTCGAACGCCGCGGCCGGATCACCGACGAGCACCTGCGGGAGATCCGGGCGGCCTGGACGGACACCGCCTCCTACGGCCACGGCGCCGTTCCGGTGTGGGTGGGCGGCAACAGCGCGGCGGGCATGCGCCGGGCCGTGCGGTTCGGGGACGCCTGGCACCCGCTGCGCGTCACCGTTCCGTGGCTCACCGAGGCCGTGGGGCGGCTGGAGGAGTACGCGGGCGAGGAGGGCCTCCCGGTGCCGGCGCTGGCCCCCCGGATCGCCCTGAAGCTCACCCGTACACCGATCACGGGACCCGAGCGCCTCGCCGGCGAGGGGACGCTCGACCAGGTGCTGGACGACCTGGCCCGACTGCGGCACCTGGGCGCCGAGTCCGTGGTCCTCGACCCCTACGGCGGCGACCCCGCCGAAACGCGCCGCCCGCAGGCGGCCTGGCAGGCGCTGGCCGCCGTGGCCGCGCACCTCGACCCCCGCCCCTCCCCCGTGACGGAGCAGCCGTGACCCTCACCCCCGACGACCACGCCCTCCTGCGCCGGGCGGTCGCCCTCGCGGCCGAGGCCCGCGAGGCCGGAGACCCGCCGTTCGGGTCGCTGCTGGCGGGACCCGGCGGGACGGTGCTGGCGGAGGAGCGCAACACCACCCTCACCGGCCGGGACATCACCGCGCACCCCGAGCTGAAGCTGGCCCGGTGGGCGGCGCGGGAGCTGGACGCGGACACGGCGGCCCGCACCACCCTGTACACCAGTTGCGAGCCCTGTTCGATGTGCGGACCGGTCATCCGGCTGGCAGGGCTGGGGCGGGTGGTGTTCGCGCTCTCCGGCGAGCAGCTCCTGGAGATCAGGCCCGCTTCCGGCCGCCCGCCCGTGCCGCAGGAGGGGCCGGCGCTGGCGCAGGAGGTACGGGCGGTCGTGGAGCCGTACTACCGCCCGGCCCCCGGCGACCGCGCCCGGGCTACGGCGCGTTCGTGAACGACCTGCGGTAGGAGCGGGGCGGGATCCCCCGGCGGCGGACGAACTGTTCGCGCAGGACGGCCGCGCTGCCGTAGCCGACGCGCCGGGCGATCTCCTCGACGGGCAGGTCGGTGGTCTCCAGGAGCTCCTCGGCGCCGCTCAACCGCAGACCGCGCAGCCAGGCGTGCGGGGTGGTGCCGGTCGCGGCGGTGAACCGGCGGGCGAAGGAGCGCTTGCTCATCAGCGCGCGCCGGGCCAACTCCTCGACGGGGAGCGGTTCGTGGAGGTTGGCGCGGGCCCAGGCGAGGACCTCGGAGAGCCGTTCGTCCTGGCAGTTTTCCGGTACGGGCGCGGCCAGGTACTGGGCCTGGCCGCCGTCGCGGTGGGAGGGCAGCACCATGTCCCGCGCGACGGCGTTGGCCGTGGCGGCGCCGTGCTCCCGGCGGATCAGGTGCACGCAGAGGTCGAATCCGGCGGCGGCTCCGGCGCCGGTGGCGATGGCGCCCTCGTCGATGTACAGGGAGTCGGGTTCGACGGTGACCTCGGGGTGGCGCTCGGCGAGCAGGCCGGTGAACCGCCAGTGGGTGGTGGCCCGTCGGCCGTCGAGGAGTCCGGCGGCGGCGAGGGCGAAGGTGCCGACGCAGTGGGCGGCGACCAGTGCGCCGCGCCGGTGCGCGGCGCGCAGGGCTTCGAGGACGGGCTCGGCGGGCGGCGTCCGGAATCCGGTCCAGGGCAGGGCGATGACGAGGTCCGCCTCCGCGAGCCGGTCGAGGCCGTGCGTGAGGGAGAGGGGCACCCCGAGATCGGTGGGCACGGCGCCGGGCCGGTCGGAGCAGAGGGCGAAGTCGAACGGGGGCATGCCCTGCCCCCTCGGTCCGAACACCTCGGTGACGATGCCGACGGCGAGCATGCCGACGCCGGGCGGGGCGTAGGCGGCGACGGTGAGGAAGGGCTGCTGCACGGAGGCAGTCTGCCAGGCGTGGCACGAATCCTGCGATCGGTGTCGTCCATGCCACTCGTGGCGCCCCCGGCCCGGCGAAAAGAATGGGGTCATGACCGAGGCACTGATCGAAGCGAAGAACGAAGCCCCCCACGCCGCGCGGACCGCCGCACGGGCCGGCGCGCTGACCGGCGCGCGGACCGGCGCACCGGCCGACGCGCCGGCCGGCCGCAGCGCCGTCTACGCGGTCCTGAACACCGGTTACGTCGGCTCCACCGGCCCCGGCGTGGCCGCCACCGTCTCCTACGTCGGCGACGGCGACCGGCACGTGATCTTCGACCCGGGCATGGTGGCGAGCCCGGGCCACATCCTGGATCCGCTGGCCGAACTGGGCCTCGGCGCCGACGACATCACCGATGTGGTGCTGAGCCACCACCACCCGGACAACAGCCTGAACGCGGGCCTGTTCCCCCGGGCCAGGATCCACGACCACAAGGCGGAGTACCTCGGCCACAAGTGGACGGCCCGCGACGCCGAGGGCTACGAACTCACCCCCTCGCTGCGCCTGATCCACACCCCGGGCCACAGCCTGGAGGACATCACCCTGCTGGCGGGCACGGCTTCCGGGGTGGTGGCCTTCGCCGGCGACCTGTGGTGGCACGCCGAGGGCCCGGCGGACGACCCGGTCGCCCCGGACCGCGAGGCGCTGCGCGCCGCCCGTCTGCGCGTGCTGGCCGCGGCGGACCTGATCGTCCCGGGCCACGGCGCCCCGTTCGAGCCGGGCGACGGCGTCCCGCTGTAGGCCGTGGCGCGGGCCGGCCGGCGACGCCCGGTCGGCCGTGTGTCGGTCGCGGGGCGCGGGGGCGGGGTGCGGCACGGTGGGCTGCGGTGGGCGGCCGTCCGGGTCGGCGGCCCCGGGCGTAGGCGGGAGAGGTCCCATGACCGACCACGGCGGCTTCCCCAGCAGTCGGCGCACCCTGCTGCTGGCGGCCGGATCGGTCTCCGTCGCCGCGCTCGCCGGGTGCGCCCGGCCGGCCGCCGCTCCGGCGGCGGGGACGGCGCCCGGGTGCGTACTGGCCGTCACGGCGGGGGCGGGGCCGAACTACTCGGGGCCGGGCCGGGCCCGTTCGGACGTCACGGACGGGCGTGCGGGCGTGCCGCTGCGGCTGGAGCTGACGGTGGTGCGGGCCTCGGCGGGGTGCCGTCCGCTCGCGGGGGCCGCGGTGGACATCTGGCAGGCGGATGCGGCCGGGGTCTACTCGGAGGGCCGGGAGGGCTTCCTGCGCGGGGTCCAGACGACCGATGCCGCCGGCCGGTGCGTGTTCCGCACGATCGTGCCCGGCTGGTACGCGGGCCTGGCCCCGCACATCCACTTCAAGGTGCGGCCCGACGCGCGCACCGAGACGACCTCGCAGTTCTTCCTCCCCGAGGAGTTCCTGCGGACGGTCTACGCCCGCCAGCCGTACGCCCGCCGCAAGGCGCCGCACAGTCCCAACGCGCACGACGACCGCTTCCGGGCGGCGGGCGGGACCATGACGCTGGCGCCGGTGGCCGAGGGCGGCGGGTACCGGGCCGCCTACACCGTCGGCATCGCCTGAACGGCACGGGGGCCGGGGCGAAGACGCCCGCCGGCAGCCGGCAGCCCGGCCCGCCGAGGGCGTGCGCGCCCGGGCAGGACGGTCCGGCCCTCGGCGGAGACGGCCGGGCCGAGGGGGGCGGGACGCCTTTTCGGCGGCGGGCCGGGGCCTGCGGTGCGACAGGAGCGCCGCTGTCGGCCACCTGGCCCCCACCCCACCGCTCTTGAAGTTTCAACCTTACTGTGGCGCAGGCGAGTTGGCCGGAACCCGAGATGACCGCACCGGTCCGCGCATGTCATGATCAACCCTCACGTTACTTCTCGGTAACGCATTCAATTCCCCCCATTTACCGAATGGTTCTCCCTACGTGCGCACGTTCGCCCAACGCCTCCTGCTCCCCGGCCTGACCACGCTGGCGCTCACCACCGCCGGCTGCGCCTCCCCGGCGCACACCGGTTCCGCCGGCCCGGGGACCACGCCCGGCGCCCCGGCCGCAGGCGGCCCCCAGCAGCTCGAAGTGGCCGCCGCGCCCCAGGGTTCGGCCGACCCGACACCGCTGGCCCGTACCGCGACCGGCGAGGGCCGGCCGGAGAAGTCCGCGCTGCGGGTCGCCTCCTACGACAAGGACAGCCGACGGGCCGTCATAGCCGAGGCCGCGGCCCCGGCCCCGGCCCCCAAGCCTTCCAAGGGCGGCCAGAACTCCCCCGCCGACGGCTCCCCGGCCCCCGCCAAGCCGGTGGCCGTCGGCGACGTCATCGCCAGTGCCCCGGCGCCCGGCGCCCCCGACGGGCTCCTCGCCAAGGTCACCGAGGTCGTCGGGAAGACCGACCGCGGCACCGAGGTGAAGACCGCCCCGACCACGCTGTCCGCCGCCCTCGGCGAGGCCAAGGCCGACGGCAAGGTCAAGGTCGACCCGTCCGCCATGGTCGTCGAACCCCTGATGAAGGGGGTCACCTTCTCCTGGGCCAAGGGCGACGGCGCCCGCTTCGGCACCGAGGGCGGCAAGCTGCCCCTGGGCAACCTCCGGCTCGACGTGAACGCCGCCGTCGACACCGCCAAGGACGCCCCCGCCTCGGCTGGCGCCTCGGTGTCCGGCTACGTCCAGCTCGCCCCGCAGGTGGAGTTCTCGTACACCGGGACGAAGATCGGCTCCGCCCCGAGCGCGGCCTTCCTCGGCATGAGCGGCGACTGGTCCTCGCAGTGGGCCCTCAAGGGCCGCGCGGCGGCGAGCACCGGCGCGCCGAAGCGCATCCCGTTCGCCAAGCTGCACAGCGCCCCGGTCATCCAGGTGGGCCCGGTCCCCGTCGTGGTCAACCTCGACCTGACGGCGTACATCCAGGTGGAGGCCGACGGCCAGGTCACCCTCGACGTGCAGCAGGACGTCCAGGGCGACTTCCGCGTCGGCGGCAGCTACGCCACGGGCAAGGGCTGGACCCCGGTCAGCACCTCGGCCGTCCACAGCACCCCGGTGCGGGCCACCGTCGCCGCCTCGGGCCGGGTCAAGGCCGCCCTGGGCGCCGAGGCCTCCGTCGGCCTGTACGGCGCCGTCGGCGTCGGCGCGGACTTCGCCCCCTACCTGCGCGGCGAGGCGGACGCGAAGGCGTCCGCGTCCACGGACGGCAAGACCTCGGCGAGCGGCGCGTGGGCCCTGTACGGAGGCATCGACCTCAACGGCCAACTCCACCTCCAGCTCTCCCTGTTCGGCACCCCCGCCCTGGAACGCCGCATCCCCCTGGGCACCCTCCACCGCGAATGGCCCCTCACCAGCGGCGGCACCGGCCACTGACACCGGCCGCCCCACGGGCGGCACCTCACGCCGAAACCCCTTGGACCCCGTGCCGGGCAGCCCGCAGAATCACCGCTCATGGGAAGTGACATCCACGGGTTCCTCGAATGCGCGGACGACCTGGGCGACGAGCCCTGGTCGGCCGCCGTCGACCTGGAACTGCTGTACCGGGGCCGGAACTACGACGCGTTCGGCTGCCTCTTCGGCATACGCAACCACGCCCGGTTCCGGCCCCTGGCGGCGGACCGGGGACTGCCGCCGGACGCCTCCCCCGCCGTATGCGCGGCGTTCGCGGACTGGGGGCGCGACGCGCACGGTGCCACGTGGGTCGACTGGGCGGAGCTCCGCCGGGTCGACTGGTCGGAGCCCGCGGCGGGGGTGGACTCCCGCATCCACGAGTACCGCCGGGTCGGCGACGTGTGGGTGATGACCGGCAAAGCCGGCTGGAGCCGGCGGGTGGCCGACGCGATCGCGGCGGCCACCGGCGGCGAGCCGGGCGGGGCCTTCCCGTACCGGGAGCACGACTGGCCCGAGGGAACGGAGTGGAGCGACGGCGAGGACCGTCTCTACCGGGTCGGGCGGCTGACCCGGCGTGAGGCCGTCCCGGAGGGCGGGGAGTGGGCGCCGGTGTGGGCCGTGATGGAGGCCCTCGCCTCCGTGCACGGCGAGGGGAACGTCAGACTCGTCGTCTGGTTCGACGGCTGACCCGCCCGTCGCTTGACCAACGGGGGCTACGTGCCGGTAACTTGAGGGCCGTCCTGAGGTTCGACGGAAGGGGAGGCCGTGGCCGACCACGACCTGGCCGGGTTCGCCAAGAGCACGTTCACCCATGACGGCGTCACCCGCAGGGTGCTGCGGCGGGGTACCGGTCCGGCGGTGGTCGTCATCGCCGAGATCCCCGGGATCACCCCCAAGGTGCTCGAGTTCGCCGCACGCGTGGCGGACGTCGGCTGTACGGCCGTGCTCCCGGTGCTGTTCGGGACGCCCGGGCGGGACGCCAGCCCGTCGACCGCGGGCTGGACCGGTGCCGCCCGGGCCCTGGGTTCGGCCATGGGGCAGGTGTGCGTGAGCCGGGAGTTCACGGTGCTGGCCACGGGGCGCAGTTCGCGCGTGGTGGGCTGGCTGCGCGCGCTCGCCGCCGCCGAGCACGAGCGCTGCGGCGGTCCCGGGGTCGGGGCGGTCGGCATGTGTCTGACCGGCGGTTTCGCGCTCGCCATGGCCACCGACGAGCGGATGCTCGCCCCCGTGCTGTCCCAGCCGTCCCTCCCGCTGCCGTGGACCCCGGGCCGGGCCGGCTCGATCGACATCAGCCCGCGGGACCTGGCCGTCGTCCGCGGGCGCTGCGAGCGCGAGGGGCTCCAGGTGCTGGGGCTGCGGTTCAAGAGCGACCGGCTGGTGCCCGGGGAGCGGTTCGCGTTCCTGCGCCGTGCGCTCGGCGACGCGTTCGTGGCCGTGGAGCTGGAGGACGACGCGGCCAACCCGGAGAGCCCGCTGCCCCCGCACTCCGTCCTCACGGAGCACCTCGTCGACGAGCCCGGGCAGCCGACCCGGCAGGCGCTGGACACCGTACTGGACCTGTTCCGCGAGAAGCTCCTCGGGGAGGGGTCCGGGAAGGGGTCCGGGGACGGAGACGCGGCCGGCGCCGTCGTGTGAGGTCAGTAGACCAGCTTGTAGGTGACGTCCTTGCGCACCGGCTCCGGCGCGGTGTCCGTGTACAGCAGCCGGATCACGGTGAAGCGCTGGACGCCGGGGTGCGTGGGCCAGGGCCGGGGCGCACTCAGGGTGACCTGCACCGGGTAGGGGCGGAAACGGCCCGCCGCGCAGTACGGGCGGCAGTCGTTCACCATGTCGGTGCCGGTCGCCGTCGCCGTGCTCGCGCCCCAGGTCTCCCAGCGCAGCCCGACGAGGCGGTTGTTGCCGTCACCGCAGGCCAGGATGTACTCCTCGGGCTGCACCTGGGCAGCGGAGAAGCAGTCCACGACCACCACCGGATACGGGTCCGCCGGTGCGGGGGCCTGCGCCGCCGCGGGTGCGGACACCGCCGCCAGGGCGGCCGCCGCGCACAGCAGCCCGGCCCTGCGTCCCCTCGGCCGGGCCGGGCGGGCGCGCCGCCCGGCTCCTGATGCGTCCACGAGCCCCTCCTCGCCTGTCGGCTCCGGCACACGTCCAGCTTTGCCCATCCGGGCGGCCCGCGCACCCGCTGGGCGCGGGCTGGTCGCTCCACGCCGCCGGCGTCACTGCCGGCAGCGCCCGAAGGTCACCACGTACGTGCCGGCCCCGCTCGCCCCGGCTCCGGCCCGGTCGGCCGATCCCGCCTGGGCCCAGCTGCCGTACTCGCTCAGCGAGCCGTCCAGGATGATCTTGCGGTGGCCCGGGCTGTTCATCCACCACGTGACGGCGGCCTTCGGGGTGCCCGACGCGCCCCAGCCGGTGTACGCGATCTCGGCGACCGCCCAGGACCGGGGGTTCGGGCAGTAGCCGGCCGCCTTGATCCGGCTCTGCGGGGTGGAGCCGGTCTGCGGGTCGGTGTGCGCGTCCTGCCCCGGCCCCCACCACTTCAGCTGCACGGCCGCGGCGGTGTGCTGCTGGGCCGCCGCCGTCAGGGACGGGTTGCTCGTCAAGGGCTGGAGCCCGCGCTGCGTGCGCTCGGCGTTGACGAGGCACGCGACGGCGAGCCGCGCCGCGTCGGCGCCGCCGCCCGGGGAACGGGCGGACGCGGCGGGATCGCAGTACGCGGCCGAAGCGGGCGCGGCCGTCGCCGGTACGAGGGTGAGGGCGAGGCATCCGGCGGTCGCCAGACTCAGGGCGATCCGGGCCGGTGAAGCGGGTCTTCTTCTCACGGGGTCCCACCTCCCGTCCCAGCCTGCCACCGGGCCCCGCTGATCGCCACGCGGCTGTCCCGCCGGGGCGGGCCTGCCGGGCCACAGGGGTGAAGACGTATCCATCATGACAGGTCAGAGGCGGTTTTCGTAGGACTCAAAGCACAGCCCTTTGCCCTTGTTCGGGGGTGTGTGCGGCTTTCAGAATCTCCCTCATGAATCCCACGCCGCACATCAATCACGACGCCGTCCTGCGGGCCCGGGTGGCCCTCCTCGGATCCGGAACCCTCCCCCCGCGGCAGCAGGTCGCCGCCTACCGGGTGCTGGTGGACGTGAGCCCGCAGGCCTATCTCCCCCGGCTGGCCGAGGCGTTGTACGACTACAGCCGCAGCGACTTCGCCGACCGGCCCCTCACGGCCCTGGCCCTGCGGGCCGAGGCGGTGGCGGCCGCCCGCCGGATGCACGCGCTGGAGCACGGGCGGGAGCGCCTGCTGGCCACGGCGCTGGTGCGCTACCGGGAGCAGCTGGAGCTGATGGACCGCGAGGACGAACTCGCGGCCGTGGACGCGGAGATCGTCCGCCTCGGCGGCCCCGGCCGCTGACCGGGGCGCCCGCGCCCGGGGATGCGCGGTTTTCTTAGCGGAACGTTAGATCTGGGTGACGGGCCTTGTCCGGGTGCGGTGGCGGATCCAGTCTGGGCACTCCCCCGCATCCGGGGTTCCACCCCTCCCCATCAGGGACTTCCCCTCTGGAGCCGCCATGTCCCCGTCCGCCGTCACGCTCGGTCCGCCGCCCGCGGAGGAGCGCCGCAGGCGCCGCCTCGCGCTCGTCGGCGGGTCCCTGGGGAACCTGGTGGAGTGGTACGACTGGTTCGTCTACGCCAGCTTCGCCATCTACTTCGCCGACTCCTTCTTCCCCGGCGACAACCCGACCACGCAGCTGATGAACACGGCCGGCATCTTCGCGGTCGGTTTCCTGATGCGTCCCGTCGGCGGATGGATCCTGGGGCGGGCCGCCGACCGGCACGGGCGCAAGAGCGCTCTCACGCTGACCGTCACCATGATGTCGGTGGCCGCCCTGCTGATCGCCGTCGCCCCGACCTACGGCCAGGCCGGCTACTTCGGTGCCGTCGTGCTGCTGCTGGCCCGGCTGCTCCAGGGTCTGAGCATCGGCGGGGAGTACGCGGCCAGCGCCACCTACCTGACGGAGGCCTCGGCGCGGAACCGGCGCGGGCTGGGGTCCTCGTTCCAGTACGTGTCCATGACGTGCGGCCAGCTCCTCGGCCTGGGGATCCTGATCACGATGCAGCACACCCTGACCAAGGAGCAGCTGGGCAGCTGGGGCTGGCGGATCCCGTTCGTCGTCGGGGCGGTGTTCGCGGTCGTGGTGTTCTGGCTGCGGCGCCGGCTGCAGGAGACCGAGGCGTTCACGCAGGACGGCGGCGCGCACGACGACAGTGCGCGCGGCTCCCTCAAGGCCCTGTGGGAACACCGGCGGCAGGCCGGGCTGGTGATGGCGCTCACCCTCGGCGGCACCGTCGCCTATTACACGTACACCACCTACCTCACCAAGTACCTGGTCGGCAGCGCGGGCATGGCCAAGAACACGGCCACGCTGGTGAGTTTCACCGCCCTCGCCCTCTTCGCGGTGCTCCAGCCCTTCGCCGGGATGCTCTCCGACCGGATCGGCCGCCGGCCCCTGCTGATCACCTTCGCGGTGGGCTGCACGGTCGGCACCTACCCGATCATGACGGCGCTCGGTTCGGCGTCCTCGTACTGGTCCGCGCTCGGTCTGTCGCTGCTGGCCCTGGTGATCGTCACCGGCTACACCTCCATCAACGCGGCGGTCAAGGCCGAGCTGTTCCCCACCCGGGTGCGGGCGCTGGGCGTGGCGCTGCCGTACGCGATCGCCAACGCGCTGTTCGGCGGCACCGCCGAGTACGTGGCGCTGTGGTTCAAGAACGGCGGTCACGAGAAGATGTTCTTCTGGTACGTGTCCGGTTGCGCCCTCGTCTCGCTCGTGACGTACGTGCTGATGCCGGACACCCGTGGCGCGGCGCTCAGCCGCGCCGAGGAGGAGAAGCCGGCCGGGGCCGGGGCGGCGCCGGCCGGTGCGGGGGCGGCGCGGTAGGCTGCCGGCCGGTTCGGGGGTCCGGGACGCGGGGAGGTGGCGGTGCACGCGCTGCTGGTCGAGGACGACGACCGCATGGCCCGGGCCCTGGGCACCGCCCTCGCCCTGCGGGGGCACACCGTGCGCCGGGTCAGCCGGGCGCTGGACGCCCTGCGGTACGTCCACGAGGCCGGGTTCGTCCTGCTCGACCTCGGCCTGCCCGACCTCGACGGGCTGGAACTGCTGCGGCGGCTGCGGACCGTCTGTGACGCGCCGCTGATCGTGGTGACCGCGCGCTGCGAGGAGCGGGACGTGGTGCAGGGGCTGCGGGCGGGCGCCGACGACTACGTGGTCAAGCCCTTCCGGATGGCCGAGCTGATCGCCCGCATCGACACCGTGCGCCGCCGGACACGGGCCCAGGGGGAGCCGCCGGGCGGCGGTCCGGGCGGCGCCGGCGGCGGCCGGAGCGTGCGCACCGGGGACGTGGAGGTCGACCCGGCCGGCCGGACCGTCACCGTGGCCGGGAGCGAAGTCCGGCTGACCCGGCGGGAGTTCGACGTGCTGGCACTGCTGGCCGCCCGCCCGGACGAGGCGCACTCCCGGGAGGAGATCCTGGACCGGATCTGGGGCGACGCCTTCCTCGCCGCCTCCCGCTCCCTCGACGTGCACGTGGCGGGGATCCGCGCCAAGACGGGCCGTCCGGGCCTGGTGCGCACGGTGCGCGGGTTCGGCTACCGGCTCGGCGCGGATCCGGCCGTGCGCGGGGAGCGGGACGCGGACCGGTGAGGCGCAGGCTGCTCGTGGTGCTGATGGTGTTGATGGGGGTGGCCGCGCTGCTGCTCTGCGTGCCCCTGGCCGATGCCTACGCGCGCGGGCGGACCGAACACCTGCTGCTCCAGCGGCGTTCGGAGGCCGTCCGGTTCGCCGACCTCGCCGACCGGGCGGGCAGCGCGGCCGACCGGGCGGAGCTGTCCGCCGAGATCGGCCGGTACGCGCAGCTGTACGGGGCCTCGGTGACGGTGGTCGACGCGGCGGGGGCGACGGTGGCGCGGGCCGCCGGGGCGGGGCCGGCCGGGCGCACCCCGCCGGAGGCGGCGTCGGAGCCGCGGCGGCGGGCCCTCACCGGGCGGTCCACCGACCGGCTGCCGACGCTCCGCCCCTGGGGCCCGGACAGCGTGGTGCTGGCCGAGCCGGTGGGGCGGGACGAGCGGGTCAGCGGGGCGGTGCTGATGGCCGTGCCCACCGCCGCGGCCCGCCGGGACGTGACCCTGCGCTGGTCCCTGATCGCCGCCGGGGCGGTCGCCGCGTTCGCCGCCGCGGCCCTGGTCGCGGCGGGGATCACCCGCTGGCTGCTGCGCCCGCTCCTGGACCTGGACCGGGCGGTGGCGGGGCTGGCGGCCGGGAGCCTGCGGTCCCGGGCGGTCTCCGGCACCGGCCCGCCGGAACTGCGGCGGCTGCGGCTCCACTTCAACGGCATGGCGGAGGCCGTCGCCGACTCCCTGGGC
>NZ_JBHVUQ010000156.1:0-17481 GCF_042884105.1 Streptomyces sp. NPDC058157 | reverse complement strand
GGCGGGGGCGCGGCCGCCTTGCGCGGGGCGAACCAGCCGCCGTCCGACGGCGCCTCGGCCGGGGCCTTGGGGGCCGGGGCGGGCGCCTGCGGGGCCGGAGCGGGCGTCTGGCCCGTGGGCCGGGCCGGCAGGGCGGCGCGCACGGGGGGCTGGGCCTGGCCGCGCGGGGCCGGGGCCGGCGCCGGCTCGGACTCGGCGGAGCCGGGGGCGGGCTCCGCGGAGCCGTCCTTCACCGGCTTGCGGACGACCACGGGCGGGATCGGCCGCGAACCCGGGATGTTGATCCGGATCCGGGTCGTCAGGGTGGTCTCGGTCTTCGGCCCGTCGGTGTCGGGCGTGGACGGGTTCGAACTCACAGGATTCTCCTCCGGGGCGGTCGCGCCAGGCCGGGGCGGCAGGGACGTGGGCGCGGACTGGCCGGTTCCGTACGGCGGCGTACCCGAGGGGTAGGCGGCTCCACCGTGCCCTACGGGCCCGGGGGGCGAACTGTCGGTGTCACGACTCAAGGCAGGTTCTCCCGGTTGGCTCCGCCGCCCGCGTGCCGTGCGCGGGCAGCTCGGCGGCCCGTCCACCATACTGGCCGCCGCGCGCACGCAACTGTCCCAGGGGAATGAAAGGTTCCTCTTAGCTCTCCGCAGATCCTCCTCCGAGGGCCCGTCAAACCCCCGCAACCCGTCCCCGATCGGGGGGTGCGGGAGTTCGGCGGCCCGTCAGCCGCGCGGTTTCGGGGCCGAAACCGGTGGTTCCGCGGGAGCGCGCATCGTGGCGCAGATCACAGCGACCGCACTCCCGCCCAAAAGGTATGCGTACATACCCATTCCGGAGGAACCGAGCAGGAAGTCGCCTTCGGGGCGCGGGACGCCGAGGAGCACGTACGAGAGGAACCAGCCGGCCGCCGCGACGCCCACGCCGAGCCCGCCCCCGAGGGCGATCCGGGCGCCGAGGAACAGCCCGAGGAGGGCCAGCACGCCGAGCACCAGCCCGGCCGGGAACCACAGGTCCACCACGAGCCAGCCGGCCAGCCCGGTGGCGGTGCCCGCGACGAGCAGGCCCAGCAGGGCGGCGATCCGCCCCGCCGTCAGCGCCGTGGTCACGCCCCCACCCCCGCGAAGAGGTCGTTCTCCCGCTCACCGGCCGGAGCCCCGGACTCCCCCACGGCCAACTCGTAGTACTCGCGGGCGAACAGCGGCTGGGCCAGGTCGTTGGAGAGGGCGAAGAAGGGTCCGTCGACGGCGATCTGGGTGGCGTGCGCCCGCATGGCGGCCGCCTTGGCCTCCACCAGCACCCGCCCGCCCGCCGCGTCGGCGATCTCCGCGGTGATCCGCCCGTCGGGGACCACGCCCGGCACGTCGGCGGGGGTCGCCAGGCCCGGGAAGGGCAGTGCGCCGCCCCGCTCGCGCAGCCGCGCGAAGCCCTCCTCGACGGCGGAGAGCGGGACCCGGTTCCAGTACACCTTCGCGATGGCGTGCGGGGCGCCCAGCTCGGGCCGGTAGGCGGGGTCGGCGGCCAGTTCGGCGCCGCGCATGGCGACGCGGTGGGCCTGGATGTGGTCGGGGTGGCCGTAGCCGCCGTCCGGGTCGTAGGTGACCAGGACCTGCGGGCACAGCTCTCGGATGACGGCGACCAGGTGGCCCGCGGCCTCGTCCACGCCGGTGGCCCAGAAGGCGCCGGGGCGGGCGTTCTGCGGGGCGCCCATCATCCCGGAGTCGCGGAACCGGCCGGTGCCGCCGAGGAAGCGGTGGTCGGCGACCCCGAGCTCCTTCATGGCGGCGGCGAGCTCGCCGACCCGGAAGGGGCCGAGGGTGTCGTCGCGGTCCGGCGCGAGGTGGGCCAGCTCGGGCGGGATGACCTCGCCCTCCTCGCCGAGGGTGCAGGTCACCAGCGCGACGTGGGCGCCCTCGGCCGCGTACTTGGCCATGGTGACGCCGTTGTTGATCGACTCGTCGTCCGGGTGCGCGTGCACGAGGAGCAGACGACGGGCGGGAAGACCGTTCATGGGGCCAGCCTACGAGGCCGCCCTACAGCTTGAGGCCACTGATCATGCTCGCCACGTTCGAGGTGAGCTGGCTGAGGGTGGGAGCCACCGTCGAACTCGCCAGGTAGAACCCGAGCAGTACGCAGACGAACGCGTGCCCCGCCTTCAGCCCCGACCTCCGGACCAGAAGGAAGACGACGATCGCCAGCAGCACCACGGCCGAGATCGAGAGTGCCACGGCGTTTCACCTCCACGTCGAGCGGACATCGGTACGCGTACTCGTGCTCGGCGATTCATACCCACCGTGCGCTACGGATCATAACTATCCGTACCAGCGCATCGGTCGAATTCCGGCAGCACGAGGGGCGCATACCGCGCACGCCCGGGGGCGCGGACGAGCCGCGCCGGAGGCCCGCGCGCCCACCGGCGCCCCTACGGCCGTATCCCGCCCCACCGGCCGGAATCGAAACTCGGGGCAGAATCGGTCAAGTCACCCTCGGCGGCGCCGGGTTGGAGCCCAAACGGCCCCCTCCGGGGGGTCGCGGCGGGGTGGCTGGAAATCATCGGTCCCTCCAGCGTTTTCCAGCCCGTTCCCTACTGCTCCGTCAGGGGTGCGGGTGGGGGCGCGAGTTCTCCGGGCGGCGGGACCACCTGCCGCTCGGCCGCGAAGTGACAGGCCGACGGATGGGCCGCCGGACCGGCCGGGAAGGCCGCCGGGACGGCCAGCGGCGGCACCTCCGTGGCGCAGCGGGATTCGGCCTTCCAGCAGCGGGTGCGGAAGGGGCAACCGGAGGGCGGGTTCGCCGGGGAGGGCACGTCGCCGGAGAGCAGGATCCGGTCCCGGTGGGCGCGGGCATCGGGGTCGGGTACGGGCACGGCGGAGAGCAGCGCCTGGGTGTAGGGGTGGGTGGGGTGTTCGTAGATCTGGGTGTCGGTCCCGGTCTCGACGACCCGGCCCAGGTACATGACCGCGACCCGGTCGGAGATGTGCCGGACGATGGACAGGTCGTGCGCGATGAAGACGTAGGAGAGGCCGAAGTCGGCCTGGAGGCGGGCGAGGAGGTTGACGACCTGGGCCTGGACGGAGACGTCGAGCGCGGAGACCGGCTCGTCGGCGACGATGACCTCCGGCCGCAGGGCGAGGCCGCGGGCGATGCCGATGCGCTGGCGCTGGCCGCCGGAGAACTGGTGCGGGTAGCGGTTGACGTACTCCGGGTTCAGGCCGACCACGTCCAGGAGCTCCTGGACCTTGCGGCGCCGGTCGCCCTTCGGGGCCGCCTCGGGGTGGATCTCGTACGGTTCGCCGATGATGTCGCCGACCGTCATGCGCGGGTTCAGCGAGGTGTACGGGTCCTGGAACACCATCTGGATGTTGCGGCGCACGGCCTTGAGGGCCCTGCCCGACAGCTTCGTGATGTCCTCGCCCTTGTACGAGATGGCCCCGGCGGTCGGGCGTTCCAGGTGGACCAGCATCTTGGCGACGGTGGACTTCCCGCAGCCGGACTCGCCGACGATCCCGAGGGTCTCGCCGGCCCCGAGGCCGAAGGAGACCCCGTCGACGGCCTTGACCGCCCCGATCTGCTTCTTGAAGAGGACCCCCTGGGTGAGGGGGTAGTGCTTGACGAGGTCGCGGACCTCCAGGAGGGGCTCAGGCACCGAGGCACTCCTTCCAGAAGTGGCAGGCGCTGGCCCGGTCGGGGCCGGCCCCGGCCAGCGGCGGGACGTCGGTCCGGCAGACGGGGCGGGCCATGGGGCAGCGCGGGTTGAAGGCGCAGCCGGGCGGGATGGCCAGCAGGTTCGGGGGCAGGCCCTTGATGGCGTAGAGCTCCTGGCCCTTCTGGTCCAGGCGCGGGATCGAGTCGAGCAGGCCCCGGGTGTAGGGGTGGGCCGGTGACCCGTACAGGGCGTGGACGGGGGCGGACTCCACGATCCGGCCCGCGTACATGACGGCGATCTTGTCGGCCACGTCGGCGACGACGCCGAGGTCGTGGGTGATCAGGATCAGTCCCATGGCGAGCTCGCGCCGGAGCTCGGCGAGCAGGTCCATGACCTGGGCCTGGACGGTCACGTCGAGGGCGGTGGTGGGTTCGTCGGCGATGATCAGGGAGGGTTCCAGGGCCAGCGCCATCGCGATCATGATGCGCTGGCGCATGCCGCCGGAGAACTGGTGCGGGTAGTCGCCCACGCGCTGGCGGGCGGCCGGGATCTTCACCCGGTCCATCAGCTCGACGGCCTTGGCCCGGGAGTCCTTGCGGGACATCCCGCGGTGGACCTCGTACATCTCGCCGAGCTGGGCGCCGACCGTGAGGACGGGGTTGAGGGAGGACAGGGCGTCCTGGAAGATCATCGCCATCTCGGCGCCGCGGATCCTCCTGCGCTCGTCCTCCTTCATCTTCAGCAGGTCCTTGCCCTTGAAGAGGATCTGCCCGCCCGCGATCCGGCCGGGCGGCATGTCGAGGATCCCCATCACGGCCTGGGCCGTCACCGATTTCCCGGAACCGGACTCGCCGAGCACGGCGAGGGTCTCGCCCGCGTCCACCGAGTAGTTCACCCCGTTGACGGCCTTGGCGACCCCGTCGCGGGTGGTGAACTCCACGTGCAGGTCCCGGACTTCGAGCAGCATCTGGCGGCTCACTCCTCAGCGCAGCTTGGGGTCGAGGGCGTCGCGCACGGCGTCGCCGAGCATGATGAAGGCGAGCACGGTCAGGCTCAGGGCGCCCGCCGGCCAGAGCAGCATGTGCGGGGCGTTGCGGATCTGGGAGGCGGCGTTGGAGATGTCGATGCCCCAGGAGACGGTGGGCGGGCGCAGGCCGACTCCGAGGAAGGACAGGGTCGCCTCCAGGGAGATGTAGGTGCCCAGCGCGATGGTGGCGACGACGATGACCGGGGCGACGGCGTTGGGTGCGACGTGCCGCAGCAGCATGCGGGCGTTGCCGGCGCCGAGGGCCCGGGCGGCCTGGACGTAGTCGTTCTGTTTGACGGTGATCACCGAGCCGCGGGCGATGCGGGCGAGCTGCGGCCAGCCGAGCAGCACGATGAAGCCGACCACGGGCCAGACGGTGGTGCTGGTGACCACGGACAGGAACACGAGCCCGCCGAGGACGACCGGGATGCCGAAGAAGATGTCCGCGACCCGGGAGAGCAGGGCGTCGCCCCAGCCGCCGAAGAACCCGGCGAGCCCGCCGAGCGCGGAGCCCAGCAGGGCGGCGCCCAGGGTGGCGCAGATGCCGACGGTGATGGAGGCGCGGGCCCCGTAGACGGTGCGGGTGTAGACGTCGCAGCCCTGGGTGTCGTAGCCGAAGGGGTGCCCGGGGGCGGGTCCCTGCTGGGACTTGGACAGCCGGCAGTAGAGCGGGTCGCCGCTCGCGATGAGCTGAGGCCAGAGGGAGATGACGACGAGGAAGAGGATGAGCAGGGCGGAGACGATGAAGACGGGGTTGCGGCGCAGCTGGTGCCAGGCGTCGGACCACAGGGAGCGGGCCCGCTCGCGGGGGCCGGCGGGGCCGGGGTCGAGGGGCTGGTCCAGGCTTTCGGCCTCCTCCAGCGCGAGGTCCATGGGGCCTCCCTGTCCGGTCGGGGCGATGGCCTCGTGCTCGCCGGGCCCCAGCGGGTCGTAGGGCTGCGGCTCGGGTTCAGGCATAGCGGATCCTCGGGTCCAGGACCGCGTAGAGCAGGTCGACGATCAGGTTGGCCACCAGGAAGACGATGACGAGGATGGTCACGAAGCCCACGACGGTCGGCGAGTTGCCGCGCAGGATGCCCTGGTAGAGCTGGTAGCCGACGCCGTGGATGTTGAAGATCCGCTCGGTGATGATCGCCCCGCCCATCAGGGCGCCGATGTCGGTGCCGATGAAGGTGACCACCGGGATGAGGGAGTTGCGCAGCAGGTGGCGGGTGATGACCCGGCGCCGCGGCAGGCCCTTGGCGACGGCGGTGCGGACGTAGTCGGCCTTGACGTTCTCGGCGATGGAGGTCCGCGAGAGCCGGGTGACGTAGGCGAGGGAGACCAGGGCGAGGACGAGGCCGGGCAGGATCAGCTCGTCGAAGCGGGCGGCCGGGGAGACGGTGGGGCGGACCCAGCCCCAGGTGACGCCGAAGAGGAACTGGAACACGTAGCCGGTGACGAAGACGGGCACGGAGATCACGACGAGGGTGGCCACCAGCAGGGCGGTGTCGACGGCCTTGCCCCGGCGCAGTCCGCCGATGACGCCGAGGGTGATGCCGACGACGATCTCGATGAGGATCGCGACGCAGGTCAGCCGGAGGGTGACGGGGAAGGCGCTGCCCATCAGCTCGGTGACCTTCTGGCCGTTGAAGGCCGTGCCGAAGTCGCCCTGGAAGATCTGCCCCATGTAGTGGACGTACTGCTCCCACAGGGGGCGGTCGAGGTAGAGGTCCTTGCGGATGCGGGCGACGGTGGCGGGGTCGGGGGCCTTGTCCCCGAAGAGGGCCGCCACCGGGTCGCCCAGCGCGTAGACCATGAAGAAGATCAGGAAGGTGCTGCCGATGAACACGGGGATCATCTGGAGCAGCCGCCGGATCACGTAACGTCCCATGGATGCTCCAGGGTGTCGGGCTCGGCGGCGGGGGTCAGCTGACCTTGATCTCGTTGTAGACGGGGACGCTGAACTGGTTCAGGGCGACGTCGGAGATCCGCTCGGAGTGGCCGGCGCTGCCGTTCTGGTACCAGAGGGGGATGGAGGGCATCTGCTCGGCGAGGACCTTCTCGGCGTCCTGGAACTTGCCGACGGCCTTGGCGGTGTCGCTCTCCTGGTTGGCCTCGTCGACGAGCTTGTCGAACTCCGGGCTGCTGAACTTGCCGTAGTTGGAGGAGGCCCCGGTGTAGTAGAGCGGCTGGAGGAAGTTCTGGATGAGCGGGTAGTCGGCCTGCCAGCCGGAGCGGAAGGGGCCGGTCAGCTTGAAGGCGCTCTGCTGGTTGCGGAAGTCGGCGAAGGTGCCGATGGGGTTGACGGTGCAGACGGGGCCTTCGCCCAGGGCGTTGTTGACGCTGTTGCAGACGGCTTCCATCCAGTCGCGGTGGGAGCCGGTGTCCACGTTCGAGGTGAGGGTCATCTTGCCGCCGGGCAGGCCGCCGGCCTCCCGGATGAGCTTCTTGGCCTCGGTGGGGTTGAACTTGCAGGCGTCGCCGCAGAGCGTGGACTTGAAGCCGCCCTTGTCGCCGAGGGCGGGCGAGGTCCAGTCCTTGGCCGGGGTGCGGGTCTCGCGGAAGATCTGCTCGGTGATCTCGTCGCGGTTGATCGCCATGGAGATGCCGCGGCGGACCTTGTCCATGCCCTCCTTGCCCCACTGGGGGTCGTACAGGGGGAAGGTGAGGGTCTGGATGATGAGGGCCGGCTGGTTGATGTACCGGTCGCCGAGGTCGTTCTTGACGTTCTTCAGCTGCTGCGCGGGGACGTCGTCGACGAGGTCGAGGTTGCCGGAGATCAGGTCCGTGTAGGCGGTGTTGTTGTCGGTGTAGACCTTGAGGTCCACGCCGCCGTTCTGCGCCTTGTCCGCTCCGGGGTAGCCCTCCCACTTGCGCAGCTTCATGCCGGTGCCCTTGGTGTACGAGTCCACCGTGTACGGGCCGTTGCCGACCGGCTTGTTCAGCCAGCCGGAGTGGTCGGTGAAGAAGGCCTTGGGCAGCGGGGAGAAGGCCTGGTAGCCGAGGGTCTCGGGCCAGGTGGAGAACTTCGACTTCAGGGCGACGGTGAAGGTCTTGGGGTCCTTGACCACCAGTCCGGACATGGTCTTGGCCTTGGGTTCACCGGAGGCGGGGTGCACGTCCTCGTAGCCGGCGATGCTGGCGAAGAAGGTGGCGTTGTTCTGCTTGTTGCGCACGTCCGCCGCGTAGTTCCAGGCGTCGACGAAGGACTGGGCGGTGACCGGTTCGTCGTTGCTGAACTTCCACCCGTCCTTCAGGGTGATGGTGAAGTTCTGGCTGTCGGTGGTCTCGATCTTCTCGGCGACCATGTTGCGGGCCTCGCCGGTCTTGGCGTCGTAGCGCTTGAGGCCGCGGAAGAGCATGTCGAGGACCTTGCCGCCCTGCACCTCGTTGGTGTTGGCCGGCTCCAGCGGGTTCTGCGGGTCGCCCCAGGAGGAGCTGACGATCCCCGCCGCACCGCCACCGCCGCCGCTGTCGCTCCCGCCGCCGCAGGCCGTCGCCGCGAGGGCGACGGCGACCGCGCATGCGGCCCACTGGGCGTGGGTGGCTCCGCGCATGGACTGCCTCCTAAGGGGTCCCAGGACTCACTTAGGGGCAATGTCACCCTATGTAGGGCGGCTTTCACTCTTGGTTGGCCGTTTTGCACCCTCGCGCCCCCCGGCTGTCACCCCTGGGGGTGCAACATGAGCTCCCAGGTGTCGACCGCGTAGTGCAGGGTCATGCCGTGCGCCTCGTAGAGGGCCAGGGCCCCGCTCTCGTTGAGGGTGTCCACGCCCAGGCCCAGGGTCGCGCGGCCGCGGGCGGCGTAGGCGGCGAAGGCATGGCGCAGGAGGTGGGAGCCGATGCCCCGGCCGCGGGCTTCCTTCCGTACGCCGATGTGGCTGATCCAGCCCATGCTGGTGCGGTCGTCGCGGGAGAAGAGGACGGCCGTGTCGCCCTGGCCGGGGAGGCTCGCGATCCACACCAGGGACCAGTCGAGGCGGCGGCCGTCGACGTGGTCCAGCCAGGCCTCGTAGTCGCGCTCGGCATGTCCGAAGTGGGCGGCGAAGGTCTCCTCCACCAGGGCGTGGGCGCGGCGGCGGTCGGCCTCGTCGCCGGCGCAGTCCCGCAGCACCAGGCCGGCGGGCGGCTCGGGCGGCAGGTCGGCGGCGGGGCCGAGGGTGCGGGTCATCACCTGGTAGCGGCGGACGCTGCGGTAGCCGCGGCCGGTGAGGAGGGTGAGGTCGAGGGTGGGGCGGACGTTGAGCTGGAGGCGCAGGCGGGCGCCCGGCCCGGTGCCGGAGGCCATCCGGCGGGCCCGTTCCTCCATCCGGTGCAGCAGCGCCGTGGCGGCCCGGTGGTGGCCGGGCAGGACGTAGTGGTCGCCGTCGATCCTGCCCGGTCCGGAGTCGGCCCAGACGAGGGCGTAGGCGACGAGGCGGCCGCCCTCGAAGGCGAGCCAGGAGTCGGTGGCGAGGTCGACGTCGGGGTGGTTGAGGTCGGCCTCGACGGTGCCGAGGTCGGTTTCGGGTCTGCCGATCTCGACGAGGTCGACGGCGTTCAGCAGGGCGCAGATGTCCCGGGCGTCCCCGGGGCCGGCCGGGCGGACGGTCAGCGTGTCGGTGGCCATCGGCCCACTCTGGGCGGCCGCGGCGGCCGCCCGCAACCGGTTTGCCCGCCCCCGGGGCTCCCGGGGGCGGGTCCGTGCCTCAGGTGATCTGGACGTTGGCGAGGTCCATGCGGCCCTGGGCGTCGACCTCGACGTGGGTCACGGCCTTGGTGTAGGCGGCGGCGGACATGTACGTGAAGACCGGGATGTACGGGAGGTCCCGGATGACGATGTCGTCGGCCTTCTGGTAGAGCTTCGTGCTGTCGCCCGGGTCGGTGGAGCGGTCGGCCGCGGCGAGGGCCGCCTCGAACTCCTCGCTCTTGTAGTGCCCGTAGTTGGAGCCGTTGGCGATGGCCTCCTTGGAGAACACCGGCCGCAGGTAGTCCTCGGCCGCCGGGTAGTCCATGGCCCAGCCGGTGCGGAAGGCGCCCTCGAACTTCTGGGCCCCCAGCGCGTTCAGCAGGTCGCCGGCCTTCGGGAAGGGCTTGGGGGTGACCTCGATGCCCAGGTTGGTCTTCAGCTGGGCGGCGACGGCCTCGATCCACTCCTTGTTGTCGCCGTCGGCGTCGTAGCCGAGTTCCATCCTGTTGCCGGGGATGCCCCCGGCGCGCTGGAGCAGCTCCTTGGCCTTGACCGGGTTGAAGGTCCCGGCCTCGCCCAGGGCGCCCTTGCGGTAGCCGGGGACGATGGGGCTGATGAAGTCGTCGGCCGGCTTGCGGGTGCCGTTGAAGATGCTCTTCGCGATGGCCTCCCGGTCGATGGCCATCGAGATCGCCTTGCGGACGTCGGGCTTGCCGAACGCCTCGGGGTCGGCTTCGAGCGGCAGGCCGATGTAGCCGATGGAGGCCTCGGGCTTGTAGATGTAGCGCTCGCCGAACTCCTGGGAGACGGTGGGCAGCGCGGTGACCGGCAGCTTGTCGACTATCTGCAGCTTGCCCGCCTGGAGGTCGCCGTAGGCGGCGTCCAGGTTGTCGTAGATCTTGAAGGTGACGCCGTCGAGCTTGGCGCGGCCGTCGCTCGGGTACTTGGCGTACTTCTTGACCTTGATCTGCTTGTTGTGCTCCCACGTGCCGTCCATCTGGAACGGGCCGTTGCCGATCGGCGCCTCGCCGAACTTCTGCGGGTCCGCCTCGAAGGCCTTGGGCAGCGGGTAGAAGGCGTTGTAGCCCAGCATGGTCTTGAACTGGGAGAACGGCGCCTTCAGCGTGACCACGAAGGTCTTGCTGTCGACAACCTTGAGGCCCTTGAGCTCCTTGGCGGTGGGGGTCTTGCCCTTGCCCGGGGCCAGCTCGTCGGAGCCCTCGATCTTGGAGAAGAAGCCCATCGCCTCGGCGCCGTTCTCCTGGTTGGCCCCCCAGTTCCAGGCGCGGACGAAGGACTGCGCGTCGACCTTCTCGCCGTTGTGGAAGGTGAAACCGTCCTTGAGCTTGACGGTCCAGGTCTTGGAGTCCGTCGTCTCGATGGACTCGGCGACGGCGAGCTTCGGCTCGCTGGTCCTGTTGTCGTAGGTGACCAGGCCGGTGAAGAGTGCGTGCAGCACCTCGGCGCCCTCGGACTCGCCGGTGTTCTGGCCCACCAGCCCGTGCTGCGGTTCGCTCAGCCGCACGGTGATGTGGCCGCCCATGCGGCCCTCGGCCGACGGGTCGTCCCCGCCGCCGCAGGCCGTCATGGCCATCGCCAGCACGACGGTGCCGGCGGCCCATCGGGCGCGTGTTGCTCCACGCATGGGAAATTGCCTCCTCAGGAGTCACTGTCGGTGTGCTCGTGAGCCGACGCTCCCCACAGCGCTTGACCCGAGACGCGAGCTCGATGGGGCCATCCTCGGGGACGCCCGGACCCATAGAACATACCTGAGCGGTCACGTTACCGACCTGGTACGGGTGCGCCCCGCGGGCCCCGGAAAGCCCACCGGGCACGGCCGTGAACGGCCGTGCCCGGTGGGGTGCGCGCAGGGGATCAGACGGCCAGGACCGACTTCTCCTCGGCGAAGTGGCACGCGGACTCGTGCGCGGCCGGGGTGTCCTCACCCTGGAAGCGCTCCGGGACCGCCAGCAGCGGCACCTCGGTGGAGCAGATGTCCTGCGCCTTCCAGCAGCGGGTGCGGAAGCGGCAGCCCGACGGCGGGTTGGCCGGCGACGGGACGTCACCGGTCAGGATGATCCGCTCGCGGCCCTCGCGGGCCGCCGGGTCCGGCACCGGCACCGCGGAGAGCAGCGCCTGGGTGTACGGGTGGGTCGGGTGGTCGTAGATCTGCTCGTCGGAGCCGATCTCCGCCATCTTGCCCAGGTACATCACGCCCACGCGGTCCGAGATGTGCCGGACGATCGAGAGGTCGTGCGCGATGAAGATGTAGGACAGGTTGAACTCGTCCTGCAGCTTCGCCATCAGGTTGATGACCTGCGCCTGCACCGACACGTCGAGCGCGGAGACCGGCTCGTCGCAGATGATGATCTCGGGCTGGAGCGCGAGGCCGCGGGCGATGCCGATGCGCTGGCGCTGGCCGCCGGAGAACTGGTGCGGGTAGCGGTTGATGTACTCCGGGTTCAGGCCCACCACGTCCAGGAGCTCCTGGACCTTGCGGCGCCGGTCGCCCTTGGGAGCCACCTCGGGGTGGATCTCGAAGGGCTCGCCGATGATGTCGCCGACCGTCATGCGCGGGTTCAGCGAGGTGTACGGGTCCTGGAACACCATCTGGATGTTGCGGCGCACGGCCTTGAGGGCCTTGCCCGACAGCTTCGTGATGTCCTGGCCCTTGTAGAAGACCTCGCCGGACGTCGCCGTCTCCAGCAGCATCAGCAGCTTGGCGACCGTGGACTTGCCACAGCCGGACTCGCCGACGATGCCGAGGGTCTCGCCCTGGTACAGGTCGAAGGAGATCCCGTCGACCGCGCGGACGGCGCCGATCTGCTTCTTGAACAGGATGCCCTGGGTCAGCGGGAAGTGCTTGACCAGGTTGCGCACCTGCAGGATCGGCTCGCCGCGCTCGACGGGCGCCTCGATGGCGGCCACGGCCGCCGTCTCGGTCGCCGCCTCGACGACGTCGACCTCGCTGATACCGGGGGTGGCGTCCACGGCGTCATCCTTCTTGTCGAACTCAGCCATGGAGCTGCTCCTCGCGGAAGTGGCAGGCGCTGGCGCGGCCGGCCAGCTCGGTGCCGTCCTGCTCGGTCACCTGGAGCAGGGGCGGCATCTCGGTGCGGCAGATGTCCTGCGCCTTGGGGCAGCGCGGGTTGAAGGCGCAGCCCGAGGGGGCCTTCAGCAGGTTGGGCGGCAGACCCTTGATCGCGTAGAGCTCCTGGCCCTTCTGGTCCAGGCGCGGGATCGAGTCCAGCAGACCACGGGTGTACGGGTGCGCGGGGCGCTTGTACAGCTCGTGGACCGGGGCCTGCTCGACGATGCGGCCCGCGTACATCACGGCGATCTTGTCCGCGACGTCGGCGACGACGCCGAGGTCGTGGGTGATCAGGATCAGGCCCATGTTGTACTCGCGCTGCAGGTCGGCCAGCAGGTCCATGACCTGGGCCTGGACCGTCACGTCGAGCGCCGTGGTGGGCTCGTCCGCGATGATCAGGTCCGGCTCCAGGGCGAGCGCCATCGCGATCATGATGCGCTGGCGCATACCGCCCGAGAACTGGTGCGGGTAGTCGTCGACCCGGCTCTTGGCCGCGGGGATCTTCACCCGGTCCATGAGCTCGATGGCCTTGACCTTGGCGTCCTTCTTCGACATGCCCTGGTGGACGCGGAACATCTCGCCCAGCTGGTTGCCGACGGAGAACACCGGGTTCAGCGCGGACAGCGCGTCCTGGAAGATCATCGCCATCTTCGGGCCGCGCAGCTTGCGCCGCTCGTTCTCCGGCAGCTTGAGGATGTCCTCGCCGCGGAAGAGGATCTCGCCCTTGGCGACCCGCCCGGGGGGCGAGTCGAGGATGCCCATGATCGCCTGCGCGGTCACGGACTTGCCGGAGCCGGACTCGCCGAGCACGGCCAGGGTCTCGCCGGAGGAGACGCTGTAGTTGACGCCGTTGACGGCCTTGACGACGCCTTCGCGGGTCGCGAACTCGACGTGCAGGTCACGCACTTCGAGAACGGGCACCTCGGTGTCGCCGCCCTGGGGGCGGGACGCGTCTGCGGTGGTGCTTGAAGCAGTCATTTCGGTGGTGCCGCCCTTCTAGCGCAGCTTCGGGTCGAGGGCGTCGCGGAGCCCGTCGCCGACGAATACGAAGCCAAGGACCGTCAGCACGATCGCGATGCTGGGGTAGGTCCACAGGAAGTCCTTGACTCCCATGAAGTCCTTGGAGGCGGCGAGCATGTTGCCCCACTCCGGGATCTCGGGGCTGACGCCCACGCCCAGGAAGGACAGCGAGGCCTCGGCCACGATGGCGCCGCCGACGCTGAACGCGGCGTAGGCCATCACCGCGGCGATGGAGTTGGGGATGATGTGCCGCACGATGATCCGGCGGGTGTCCGCGCCCAGGGCGCGGGCGGCCAGCACGTAGTCGGCCTCACGGACCGAGAGGATCGAGCTGCGCAGCAGACGGGAGACCGTCGGCCACGAGAAGACGGCCAGCGAGATGATCACCGGCATGACGCCCCGGCCCATCGCGATGATGATGACGATGGCACCGATCAGCAGCGGGAAGGCGAAGAAGACGTCGGCGATGCGCATCAGCACCGAGTCGGTGGCGCGGCCGAAGTAGCCGGCCAGCGCGCCGATGACGACACCGATGAGGCACGCCAGGAAGATCGACGCGAGACCGATCTCCACGGCGATGCGGGTGCCGTAGATGATGCGGGAGAACTGGTCGCGGCCGAGGGCGTCGGTGCCCAGCAGGTGACCGTTGCCCGGCTCCTGAAGGGTGTTGTTCAGGTCCTGGGCGAGCGGGTCCTGCGGGGCGATCAGCGGGGCGAAGATCGCGGTCAGGAACAGCAGCAGGACGAGGCCGAGGCCGACGACGGCCAGCTTGTTGGCGAGGAAGCGGTGGCGGATCTCGCCCCACTGGGTCACGCGGGCGACGGCCGGTTCGGCCTCCGCGTTCGCGGCCTGCGCCGGTGCGGTCGCGTCCCCCGCCACCGATGTGCTCTTGGTGAGCTCGGTCATGGGTAACTCCTAGAACGGGCTGCCTGGGATCAGGCGAGGCGGATGCGCGGGTCGAGGACCGCGTACAAGAGGTCGACGAGGAGGTTCAGCAGAACGAACACGGCGACGCCGAAGCTCACCACGCCGATGATGATCGGGTTGTTCTGCTGCTGGACCGCCTGCACCAGGGCGAGCCCGATGCCGTCCCAGTTGAAGATCGCCTCGGTGATCAGGGCGCCACCGAGCAGCGAGCCGAAGGAGATACCCAGGTACGTGACGACCGGGATGATCGAGTTGCGCATGACGTGCTTGACGAGCACGGTCCGCCGGGGCAGGCCCTTGGCGACGGCCGTCTTGACGTAGTCGGCGCGCAGCACCTCCAGCATGGTGCCGCGCATGAGCCGGGCCACGAGGGCGGCGTCGAGGATCGCCAGCGTGAAGGCGGGCAGGATCAGCGACTTCATCGTGCCGTCGGAGATCAGCGGGACCCACTGGAACTGGACCACGAAGACCTTCTGGAGCACCATGCCGATCACGAAGGACGGGAAGCCGACGGCCATCGTGGTCAGGAGCGTGATCAACACGTCCCAGAACGAGTATCTGAACAGCGCGGCGATCAGACCCGCCAGCAGGCCGATCAGGATGTCCAGGACGATGGCGGCCAGGGCGAGCTCAGCGGTGTTCGTGAGCTTCGGCGCGAGGACCTCGGTCACCGGCCGGCGCTGGGTGTAGTCCTCACCGAGGTCGCCCTGCGCGAGGTGCTTGACGAAGTTCCCGTACTGGACGGGCAGCGGGTCGTTCAGACCGTAGCGTTCCCGGAGCGCTTCGACCACAGCCGGGTCACGGGCCTTGTCACCGCCGAGCGAACCCACCGGGTCGCCGGGGAGAACGAAAAGACAGGCGAAGAGGATAACCGTCGCACCGAAGAGAACGACAACCATCTGTCCGAGCCGCCGGATCACATACCTTCCCACGATGCCTCCTTTACATACCGAGCGTGGGGGTTGGCGGCATCATCCGATCGGGAGATTGGCCGCATCCGGGCGCGGATCGACAAGAGAGAGGGGTGCGCCCGGGACTGAGCGAAGGCCGTGGGGACCGGAGAAGTAACTCGGGCCCCCACGACCTTCGCCTACCTGTTGTTGAGGAGGCTCTTACTTGGCCGAGATCTCAGCGAGGTTCGGGTCCTCGAAGAAGTCCAGCTGGATGTTGTTGAACTTGTCCGTGGCCGCGAGGCGGAACTGGGTGCGCTTCCACAGCGGGATGAGACCCTGCTCGTCGTCGACCGCGAGCTTCTCGGCCTCCTTGTAGACCGCGGCGCGGGCCGCCGGGTCCTTGGTGCCGCGGGCCTTGGTGATCAGCTCGTCGAACTTCGGGTTGTTGTAACGGCCGCGGTTGTCACCGGCCGCCTTGCCCGTCGCCGGGTCCTCGTTGATCGAACCGGAGTCGAGCAGCGGGTACAGGAAGTTGTCCGGGGTCGGGTAGTCCGCGCCCCACGCCGAGCGCCAGATGCCACCGGTCGCCTTGTCCTGCTGCTGGGCCAGGGCCTCCTTGAACGGCTTGCCGTTCAGCTTGACGTCGAGGCCGAGGACGTCCTTCAGCTGCTGCGCGACGGCCTGGACCCACTCTTCGTGGCCGGCGCCGGTGTTGTAGCCGAAGTCGAGGACGGTGCCCGGCTTCAGGCCGCCCTTCTCCGCGTACTGCTTGGCCTTCTCCTTGTCCTGCTTGACGCAGGAGGAGCAGACGCCGTCCTGGTAGGTGTCCGCGAAGGACGGCGGCAGGACCGAGGTGGCCGGCTTCTGCATGCCCTGGAAGACACCCTTGGCGATGGCCTCGCGGTCGATCGCGTAGGAGATCGCCTTGCGGGCGTCGGGGTTGTTCAGCGGCGCGGTCTGGTTGAAGGCGACCAGGTAGTTGACACCGCTGGTGTCGGCCTCGATCCACTTCTTCATGGGCGAGTACTTGGCCTTCGCCACCGGCTGCTGCGGCGTGGGCATACGGGCCCAGTCGAACTGGCCCGACTGGAAGCCCTGGTACTCCAGGGTGGAGCCGTTGGCCGAGTTCAGGATCGAGATCTCGACCTTGGCGAGCTTGGCCTTCTCCAGGCCGTAGTCGTCGTTACGGACGAGGGTGATGGACTTGTTGTGCTGCCACGAACCCTCCATCTTGAAGGGGCCGTTGCCGATCGGCGCGTCGTTGTACGCCTTGTTGCTGGCGGCGCCGGCGACCTTCGGGACCGGGCTGAAGGCCTGGTGCACGGTCTTCTTGTCGAACTCGAAGTCGGCCTCGGAGAGCTCGACCTTCAGGGTGCCGGCGTCGGGCGCGGTCACACCGGCGAAGGTGGTGGCGCCGCCGCCGTTGAGCTCCTTGTAGCCGTTGATGCCCGCGAACGGGTAGGCGACGTCGGAGGCGGAGTCCTTGGCGACCACACGGGTCCAGCCGCGGACGAAGGACTCGGCGTCAACGGCCTCGCCGTTGGAGAACTTCGTGCCCTGCTTGATCTTGAAGGTCCAGGTCTTGCCGTCGTCGCTGGTCTGGACCGACTCGGCGAGTTCGGGCTTCAGCTTGCCGTCGACCGTGGCGCTGTACAGACCCGTGAAGAGGTTGTGCGTGACGAGCGCGCCCTCGGACTCCTGGGAGTTGTACGGGTCGATCGCCGTCGGCTCGGTGATGCCGAGGCGGAACGTGCCGCCCTTGGCGCTGTCCTTGCTGCCGGCGTCGTTGCTGCTGCATGCGGTGGCGGCCATCGCCACGATGACCGCACCCACGACCCACTTGGCGCTCGTTGCTCCGCGCATGGGTAATAGCCTCCTCAGGAGTCACTGTCGATGATGTGGGCCCGTCATCCGCTGACACCCCTGACAGCGAAATCCGGTCCCGTCGTGTGTGCTCGTGAGTCGACGCTCCCCACAGCGTGTGACCCATTGACCCGAGCTCAATGGAGCCATCCTCAGGGACGCCCAGACCGTAAACCACAGTTAAGTGGTCTCGTTTTCACAACATCACCGCATGGCGAAAACCCGAAATCCGGACAAACGGATAGGAGACAGACACGTGCGAAACGGACGGTTAGTCCTTCTTCCGGAGCGTCACGATCGGTATGCGGACACTCGGGCACCACAATCCGTTTGACAAACGGCGACGGCCCCTCCCCGCACCGGGCCGGTGCGGGGAGG